>JBGAUR010000023.1:0-8856 GCA_044228545.1 Minisyncoccia bacterium
ATCAACTGGGGATCACTTGGACTCTCGGCAATCCTTGTTTCAGTCATCCTCTTTACAGGCTCAGCATATTTCAAAAGTGTCGAAAGATACTTTGCAGACATTATTTAAGGAAAAATATGTCAGATATCGCAATCAAAGTCGAAAACATAAGTAAAAAATACGAGATAGGGGAAAATAAAAAGTATCCCACACTCCGCGACAAGCTAGTAGAACTGCCTAGCAGGCTCTTTAAAGGACCTAAAAAGACCAAAGAGTTCTGGGCACTGCGAGATGTATCTTTTGAGGTCAAAAAAGGCGAGGTAGTAGGAATTATAGGGCGTAACGGTGCTGGCAAGAGCACTATGCTCAAGATACTTGCACGTATCACCGAACCTACAAGTGGAAAGATCACGATGTATGGCCGTGTTGCTAGCATGCTAGAAGTAGGTACGGGCTTTAATCCAGAGCTCACAGGCCGCGAGAATATTTATTTAAACGGCGCCATCATCGGCATGTCTAAGCAAGAGATAGTAGCGAAATTTGACGATATCGTAGAGTTTTCTGGGGTGGGCAAATTCTTAGACACACCTGTAAAGCACTATTCAAGCGGTATGTATGTCCGACTTGCCTTCGCCGTAGCAGCCCATCTCGATGCCGATATCCTCCTAGTTGACGAGGTCTTGGCCGTCGGCGATGCTGAGTTTCAAAAGAAATGTCTAGGAAAAATGTCATCTATTGCTGGGAGTGGTAAAACTGTAATTTTTGTGAGCCACGATATACTTGCAATTCAGAACATAGTTACAACTTGCATAGTAATGGAATCTGGAAAAATCTCAATGATGGGGAATACAAAAACAATAGTTAACTCATATTTAAATCAATTATCAGATACAAGTTCTAAGTCAGAGGTAGATCTAAGAGCTGTCTCAAATAGAAGTGGTAGTGGGGATATTCGATATGAATATTTACAGATATATTCCAATAATGAATCAAAAGAAATCTATTCGGGCGAAGATTTGAATCTCAGACTAGAATATAAAATTGCAAGTGATACAGTAAAAAAAGATTTTAAAAATGTTGTATTTGCATTTTCGATATTTACAAATACTGGAATACAGCTCATTGATTGTATTTCGACAAACACAAATTTTACAGTTACATCAGACAGGGAAAGAGGTAGTATTCAATGCAAAATTCCAAGCATCCCGTTAAGAGCTGGTCAATACAATATCTATCTATATATTGGATATTACTTGCAAAAATCTGATTTGATCGAAAATGCATGCTATTTTACTGTTCAGGAGACTAAAAAAAGAAAATCCTCTAAAGCAGGGTTAATATCTGTACCTCACGAATGGAATGAAATTTTTGATAAAGATATCGTTCATCATAATCTAACAAAGTAGTTCAATTTCTATTATTATTTAATTTAAAAAACTATGAACAAATATAAATTTTCTATTATTATTCCGTCATATAATCAAGGCAAATACATAAAACGGTCGATTGATTCAGTACTAAATCAATACTTTGACAATAGTATTCAACTAATCGTTTCAGATGGGGGCTCAACAGATAACACCGTTGAAGTATTAAGATCATACGGATCGAAGATCTTATGGTGGTCAGAAAGGGATCATGGGTTTGGTGAGGCTGTAAAGAAAGGTTTTGACAAAGCAACCGGGGACATAGTTGGAATTCAAAGTAGTGACGATTATTACCTACCAGGAGCTTTTAATACAATAGATAACTATTTTAGTAGTAATTCTAATATAGGGCTAATTACAGGTAATTATCAGGTAGTAGAAGTTGGTGGAAGTATTTCACACTCCAATCTAAAAAGAGGAACAATCTACGGACCCAAAGATGTATTTTTTGGAGACGGAATTCCACAGCATAGTACGTTTTTTAGAAGAAAATTATTAAAAGAGAAGCTTAATCTATTTGTAGTACCAAAATTTGGTTCTGAGCTAGAGTTATTTTATAAATTGCTCCATTTTTCGAAAGGTTTATACATACAAGAGGAGGTTGGAGCATATACTAGGCATACGGAGCAAATAACTAAGTCACCTTCAAAAAACCAATATATTGACTCAATTATGACTATAATTGATACGTGTAAAAAAGATAATAAGCTTTCAAAATACTTTTCCTTCAATAAAAGAGAAAAAAATGACATCTACTTATACAATATTTTAGTGTGGGAGCATCAGTCAAAGAATAATATAAAAATTGTAAATGCAGTATCACAAGTACTTCGCAACAAGAGGGAATATTCAGAGCGAACAATACAATTAGCAGAGGAATTAAATAATATATTTATTAGAAAACAAGATTTGATTAACATGATATATGAGAATTTTAGGTCAATAATCAAGCAGGTTAAAGCCAATTGTGGGTTTTTGCTAAGTAAAGTAATAAAAACCATAAAAAAAATAGTAGTTGGATCATCTTCTGATACTATAATAATTAGTAATTCGAAAGATGTAGAAAAATTAAGAAAATTTGCACAAAATAGTAGGAATCTAAAAATTCACTTAGGTTGCGGTGCTAGAGTTTTAAAAGGATGGATAAATATTGATCTGTTTTATACTCCACCCAAGGATTACATTAAATATTTTACTAACAAATATTATCCAATATCATTGAGGGGTACTAAAAATGATTTTTATGCCATCAATCTCATATCAGATCCTCTACCAATAGCCGATGGAATAGTAAAAGTGATATTTCATGAGGATTTTATCGAACATCTTGATCAAAAAGAGCAATTTTTATTGTTGGCTGAGACGTATAGAGTTCTAATGCCAGGTGGAGTGCATCGTATTAACACTCCAGATCTTAATGCGTCGATGAAATTAAACTCAAATTTCGAATTAGGTCTTATAGGTGTATATGTCAAGGAGTGGGAGAAGCACGTACATAAAAATATTCTCACTGCCAATATCTTGAAGGAGATGGCTATGATGATTGGGTATAGAAAAATTATAGTACAGAAGCGTAACATTAGTATGGCTAAAATTCCGAATGAATATAGACCAGATCCTAACGATCGAAAAGAAAATGGTAATATATTTATCGATCTAATCAAATGAAAATATTTGTATTGCCTGTTTCCAAGCTCGCACAACCGGACTCTCAGCCAATAATTTATCCTGCTCACAACACTGATTATGGTGTCGAGCAAGACTTCTTCAACTTTTTAGAAAACCACCAGGAATTATTAGTTGCTAATCCAGAGGAAGCAGATTGGCACTACCTGCCCATTTACTGGACAAGATGGCACCTTAACCATGATTATGCCAAGAATGGCATTAACAAGCTCCAAAAGATAGTCAACGAATCGCTCATTGATACTAAAAAAACTTTTACCGTATGCCAATATGATGATGGACCAGTAGTCAATGTTTACGATAGTCAAGTTATGCTTGCATCCCGGCAAGGACACAGGGGCATAGATATTCCACTGCTATGTAATGAGCTCAAAACACCATTTCTTAGGCCTAGAAAGGCCTTCACTGCCTCATTTATGGGTAGATTATCAACTCATCCTATTAGAATCAAAGTCGCAAAACGTTTAGAAAATATGAGTGAATATAGCGTAGTTGATAGTAGTTTTAGCACAACTAGATACATCCAAAGTTTGCTAAGTTGCTATGTTGCACTTTGTCCTAGGGGATACGGAGGTAGTTCATTTCGATTTTATGAGGCAATGCAGTTAGGAATAGTGCCATTTTTGATAGGAGATATCGACACCAGGCCTTTTAAAAGTCAAATTACTTGGGATTCGTGCAGTTTGTATACTAGTAACCCAGAAGAAATTCCTTCTATTATTATGAAATACACTAAAAGCAAGCTTATTGAAATGGGTATAAAAGCAAAAAGTATATATAAAGAACACTTATCATATCAGCTATGGTGCAAATTAGCTTTAAACGAACTAGAATATCAACATGATGTCGCAAGAAATCCTATCTCATGCAAATAACGCAGAAAAAGTATGGAGTGAGGCATACAACATCCTTTGGCCATTGATAAAATCTAAGCGATTAAATTGTGGAGCAGAAGTCGGAGTTGCCTTCGGAGGTCATGCAGAAAGAATCTTATCAAAAACGAATACCACCCTGTATTGCATTGATCCATTTAAGCATATGCAAGGATACGTTGATCCAATGAACCTAAAGCAGGAAGTTTTTGATGAACTATTTAAGTTTACAACTAATAGGTTAAAAAAATTTGGTAACAGGGCAATTTTACTGAGAGAAAGCTCCTTAACAGCAAGCAAAAGTATAAAAAACAAACTAGATTTTATTTACCTTGACGCAGATCACTCATATGAAGGAGTAAAAGAGGATCTAGAAAATTGGTTCAATAAAATAAATGATGGAGGGATAATATCCGGACATGATTATGGACATGAAAGTTTTCCAGGTGTAAAAAAAGCGGTAGATAATTTCTTTCACAGATTTGGTTGGACTATCAATTGCCACAGTAGTGGAGTTTGGTGGGTTGAAAAAACTCCAATACATATTAGTTATATTGTGCCAGCATATAATTGCGCTGGCACCATAGAACAGACAATAAAATCTATATATAATAATAATTTTTCTATTGGTGATGAGGTAATTATCGTAAATGACGCATCAACTGACAATACTTTAAATACCATTGAAAAACTAAGTAAAGAATATAAGTTTAAGATATTTAATAATCAAAGAAATCTGGGCGGGGGAGCAACAAGAAACAATGCAGTAGAAAAAAGTAAGAACCCTTTAATATTTTGTCTGGATTCAGACAATATTTTGTCAAGAGGTATTGCAAGTAAGTTAAAAGATGTATTTTTATCATCTAGCAATAATGTAGTATGTCCTTCAAAAATAATATTTTTTGATAAGTCTAAAAATAACATTGAGAATTCGACTTGGGACTTTAGTAAGAAATATTATGATTTAAACGATCACTTTATATCAAACAAAATTCCTGGTTCAAGTGGCAACTACTTATTTAGCAAATACTCTTGGAAAATAGTTGGTGGGTACAGAGAGGATGTCCATGCGCTTGATACATGGGGATTTAGTCTACACTTAGCAGCTAAGGGATTTTACGCATATCCAGTTGAAGGTACCTACTACTGGCACCGATTAAGTAAAATATCATATTGGCAGTCAAGCGTGGCAAAATATAATTATTCACATATTGCTTTAAGTCTAATAATACCAATAATGAGCATAGTTAACTCTGGAATAATCGATTATATTTTTAGTAGAGCTCATAGAGATAATTGGTTCAACTATTTCCCTGTAAGAAGAACAAGAATATTCGAAATTGTAGCTAAACCAACAAAGTATCTAAAAATTCTGATAGGTAAAATTATTAAAAATAATAGTAAAAATAAAATGGCTGTTAACGCAGAGTTCCTACAAGAAGGGTTATTAAAATGGAGGGAAATTGACGGAGACAATACTCTGAAGTTAAACCACAAACTAAACAATAGATCGATTGTCTTCGATATTGGTGGATACAAAGGTCAGTTTAGTAGTGATATTTATGCGAAATACAACTGTAAGATAATCATTTTCGAGCCAGTAGACGAATTTTTTGAATTTACAAGATATAGATTTTCGATGAACAAAAACATTAAAGTAGTTCACGCAGCAGCAAGTTCGAAAGATAGGTATTCCGAAATTATCACTGACGGAGAAAGGTCATCACAATTATCAAGCTCGGTAGTGTTAACAAATAATAGGCACCAGATAAAATTAGTAAATTTATCAGAATACATTAAATCACACAAGATCTCAAACATTGCTTTAATGAGTATTAATATTGAGGGAGCAGAATACGAATTATTACAGTCATTGTTTGAGCAAAAAACTATAAAAATTATTAAAACAATTCAAATTCAATTTCATAATTTCTTACCCAACGCAAGCGTTCTCAGAGATAATATAAGATCCAAATTAACAAAAACTCATACGTGTACATATAATTATCCTTTTGTTTGGGAATGCTGGACTAGAAAAACATGATAATAACTCAACTTAATGGCGGGCTAGGAAATCAGCTTTTTCAGTACGCGTTAGGTAAAGCTATAGCAACCAATAATGATTGCAAACTATATCTAGATTTAACTAAGCTAGAGTCAAATGGAATGCAAACAAAAAGACATTATTCACTAGATAAGCTTAGAGTGAAAGGGATCGTACTGAGTAGTACAAAAATATTGATTCTAAAAATATTGGCCAAGTTGAAAATGAAATCACAATACAATTATGTCGAAAAATCAAATATTTATGACAAAAATGTAGTTAAGTTGGGTAAAGATGTAATTCTCAACGGCTATTGGCAAAGCTATAAGTACTTTGACGATATCAGAGATACTTTAATTACAGAGTGCCAGTCAAAAAACCAGATAGTTTTTGATATGCCTTTTGCTAAGTCTATTAATGACCCAAACTCAGTATCTATTCATATCCGGAGAGGAGACTATGTCACCAATGCAGATGCAAAGAATCTACTTGGGGTGTTGCCCCTCAGCTACTACATCAAATCAGTTGAGTACGTTTATTCCAAAGTTCCCAAACCTAAGTTTATAGTAGTGTCAGAAGATCTAAAATGGGCAAATCAGAATCTCAAAAAATATCTTCCAAATAGTACTTTATATTTTCATAGCGATGAACTATCTGATTTTGAAATATTAAAAAAAACTAGACATAGTATTATTGCCAACAGTTCCTATAGTTGGTGGGCAGCATACTTAGGTAATAAATCAATAGTTATAGCTCCCAAAAAGTGGTACAGATCTGGTAAGATATCTACTGTAGACTTAATCCCAAAAAAATGGATACAAATATAACAAATGAAATCATATTATCAAAAGTTACTACATTTTTTCAGTAAATATCTAAGGAAAAAGGATAAATATCAGGGAGAGATAAACTTTTGGCGCTCAGTATTAGAAGACTATGTATTGTGGTACACAGGCAAGAAAACGATATATTTCGAAAAACCTCCCAAAAATCATCAAAAAATCAAAGGTTTTAGTTTGCAAGACAGTGCGGTATTGACATGGGGTAAACTACACCAAGAGAAGAAATATTTACAGGATCTTGATCTAAAATCACATGTATTTAGAGGTAAAAAACTCTTAGATATTGGTTCGGGTCCACACCCAAGTGCTTTATGTTTTAAAGGTGTGGATTTATATTGCCTAGACCCACTACTTCCAGAATATATAAAAATTGGATTTCCTATCCACTATTATCATAAAGTAAAGTTTATTCATGGTAACTCCGAAAATATTCCTATTCCAAGTCACTATTTTGATGTAATAATATCTGTAAACGCTATCGACCATGTAGACGATATAGAGATTACAGCAAAAGAGATGAAAAGAGTATTAAAAAGGGATGGTCACCTCAGATTACACATTCATTATCACAAGTCCACACAAACAGAGCCGATCGAGCTTAATGATGAAATTGTCGCTAAGCTGTTCAAGTGGTGTAAAGGTTTTCATAAAATAAGTGAACATAAAGCAAAAAGAGGGCATATACTAGAAGATGAATCAGAAAAATACACTTTATGGTCCAATTTTTAGACAACCCAAAAAAACCAATTATTTCCGTGGTATTGCCAGTTTATAATTGCGAAAACTTTTTAAGTGACGCGATCAAGAGCATTTTGGAGCAAGGATTTACAGATTTGGAATTGATCATTATCAACGATGGTAGTACAGATAATAGCCTGAATATCATTCAGTCATTTAAGGATCCGCGAATTAAAATAATCACACATAAATCTAATAAAGGCCTAGTTTTCTCACTAAATGAAGGTATCTCGATCTCTAAGGGTCAATATATTGCCAGGTTGGACGCCGACGACATCTCTATCCCGGATAGGTTTGCCAAGCAAGTAGTCATTTTCGCGGACGAATCAGTAGGTATGGTTTGCACAAATACCATCTCGATAGACAAGAAGGGTAATGAGATCAGTTCTCCCTGGTGGCAGTCATCTGATAAGGTGGTAAACGATGATCTCCTATGGACCAATCCGGTAGTTCATCCAAGTATTATGATCCGCCGTTCACTCATGCAAAAATATCATGACCTATCTGGGGCAGAAGATTATGGCCTCTGGACTAGGATTTCCCAAAAAACAAAAATCGTTAGAGTAGGTCAAGTCTTGCTTTATCACCGCATACATGAAGATAGTGTCATAAGTAAAAGTAAAGATGAATCTGATCAAAATTCCATTAAAATTAACCACAACTATATCGAGAAAAATTTTGGGTTAGTAGTGCCAAATTTTCATCAAAATTTAACTACCTTCATAAGTTATGGTCAGGTCAAAAAACTATATCCACTTAATCTATATAGACAATGGTTAGCAGAGCTATCAAATAATAAACTAGGGATCAAGATCCCAGTAAACAAGCTACTGTGGGATTATTTCATCAAGTTAACTAGATTACAAAAAATTAAGGCCTTATGTTTACTCAAATAATGCTTTTCCCCATCAAGGTGCTAGGATATTTTGGCAAATTGGTTGTTGCGGTTATTAGGCTAACGCTAATCAAAGCTTTCTATTCTAGAAGCACTACAGATCTTCCTAAACTACAATTTAGACGTCTAAGCAAAACTAAGACTATAGCTCTAGTCGAATATCCTCGTGTAAGCCTACCTAGCCACGTCAAAGGCGGTGACTCATCCGTTCACGATGCTCTTATTAGCGTGCTAACTAAAGCGGGGTATAAGGTCGAAAAAATACCCTATGACCCAAATTTCTCAGTTAAGAGTCAATTCCTTAAATTCCTGATTGGTATGCCATATATTTATAGTCAGATTATTCATCATAATGCTTCTCATTACGATTTGT
>JBGAUR010000024.1:0-8763 GCA_044228545.1 Minisyncoccia bacterium
CCTAGATTCCCCTCTTGAATAAGATCAAGTAATGTAAGATCAGAACTGCGCCCAACGTACTTTTTGGCAATAGAAACGACTAAACGCAAGTTTGCACGGGCAAGCAGGTTCTTAGCCTCCATATCACCTTTTTCTATTCTTCTAGCTAAGTCTTTTTCATCAAAGGCACTAATGAATGGATACTGTCCTATCTCTTTTAAGTATATCTGGATAGAGTCATAGGCTTGGGCATCTTTACTGTATTTGAGTGCTTGCTTCTCAGTATCACCATCTACATCAAGCAAATTCCCACCTTCAAGAACATCAATACCAGCAACTGAGAGCTTCTCATACAATTCATCTAAGAATAAAATATTATTTTCAATATCAGGAAAAACTTTGATGATCTCATCATAAGTTACGAAGCCACGCTTCTTACCCTTCTCAATCATCAATTGAGACTTCTGTTCTAAGTCCAAAGCTTTCTTTTCACTAATAGTTGCTTTGGACGATTTAGTAGGTTTTACCTTAGCTTTTACTTTTTTTACTTTTTGCTTAGAGACTTTCTTCTTTGCCTTTAAATTTTTCTTGCCAGGTTTTTTAACTACTTTTTTTAAAACCTTCTTTTTTATTTTTTTTACTACTTTCTTGGTTGGTTTTTTAGCTACTTTTTTCTTTTTTTGAACAATTTTTATTTTTTTCTTTTTTGCCATAGATTATTTTGATTATGATGAACGACTTTGTTTAATTTCTTCTATACGTTTTGATATTATATTAAATTTTTTAAGTTTTTCTTCAGAATCTAAAGGTTGCAAGGCAGCCTTTTCTTCATTTAAAATTTCTTCTTCAAGATTAAGAGTGATCTCTTTTATATCACGCGCAAGCGTGTTAGTCTCTGTACCATACCACATTTCAGCTTCAAAAGCGAGTGTTTCTTTAAATGGTTCGTGGCTTTCTTTAACTTTATCAAAGAGACTTTGACCTATTTTTTCTTTAAATTCTTCGATTTCTTTTGATAGATCATTACTACCTTTTTGATTAAGCCAAAATATAACACCGAACAATTTTCTTTCTAAACTATCTTTGCGAGAAATTTGGTTTACGCTAGCATCCTCTTCTTTATTTTTACTGATACTAAGGTTAGACTTTTCATAGCTTTCAAAATCTTCAATAATAGCTTTTTCTTGTATATTTGTTTTATTGTGAATTTCTGTTATATAAGCAGATCGTTCAATAGAACTTTTAACCATTACTAGAAAAGGAAATATGATTTCTCTAACTTTCTTGCCTCTTACTCTTAAATCATCAGTGCTCTTACAAATCCTATCAATATGGAAGCTTATAATATTCATAGAGTTTTTAATTATTTCCTTCCATTGATCAGAGCTCTTAGATATTACATCTGCTGGGTCACTTCCCTCAGGTAATACTGCAACCTTGACCTGCATATCCAAAGATAGAGCTATAACTGCACTCCTACTCACTGCGCGAATTCCTGCCTCATCTCCATCAAAAGCAAATATCACATTAGGAGAGAGCCTTCTAATGAGTCCTAAGTTGTTTATTTTTGATTCATTATCTACAACGTCGTCAGAAAGTGCTGTGCCCGACACAGCAACTGTATTTGTAAAACTCGCTTGGTGCGAAAGAATCAAGTCCATCTGCCCTTCTACAACAATACTGTAACCTCTTTTTCTTATTTCTAGTTTTGCTTTGTCTATACCAAATAAGACGTTTGATTTGTTAAACAACAGAGTATCTGGGCTGTTTAAATATTTTGCTTCCTCAATATCAGATTTTTTAGAAGAATCCGTAGATAAAATAAACGTCCTACCAGAGAAAGCTATAACCCTACCGCTTGAATCACTGATTGGAAACATTATCCGTCCTCGAAATCTATCATAAAAACCACTATCACTTTTTTTTGTAAGACCGACTGTCTCTATATCCTCTTTTTTATAACCTTTGTTTATTAGATGTTCTGACACTGATCGCCAAGTCATGGGTGCATAACCAATACGGAAAGATTTGATGGATTGATCACTTAATCCTCTATTTATTAAGTAACTACGAGCTTCTGGAAGTTTTCCAAAACTTGATTCGAAAAATAAAGTAGCTTCTTCCATTATCTCGTAATACGTTTCGCGCCTATCATCAGATTTTTTATAGCCACTTCGATCGAGTACTACTCCGGCACGTTCTGCTAATAGTTTAAGAGAGCCTAAGAAATCAGTACCTTCAAAATGTTCAACAAATGAAAATATATCTCCTTTAGCTCCACAACCGAAGCAATAGTATGTACCTCGATCAGGAGAGATAAAGAACGATGGGGTTTTTTCATTATGGAAAGGACACCTGGCTTTATAATTTTTACCAGACTCTATTACTGATAAGTACGAAGAAATAACATCAACAATAGAGAGGCGTTCTTTAATTTTTTCAACAGGTGAGTTCATATTTATTCCCCCTGCGTTACCTTATAATGACTCAGTCGTTTCTTCTTTTGATTCTTTTTTTAGATTTTTTACCCCAAACCCTGTACCAGCTGGTATAAGGTTACCGATAATAACATTTTCTTTCAAACCACGTAGATTATCAACTCCACCACGGACAGCGTTATTGATAAGGACACGGTTAGTATTTTGGAATGAAGCAGCAGATAGCCAACTCTTAGTAGTTAAAGATACTTCTGTAATACCAAGCACTATTGTAGTAGATTCAGCTTTTTTACCACCTTCTTCTTCAATGCGATTATTTTCTTCGATGAGTTCGATAGCCTCAACTATTTCACCTGGAGAGAATGTTGTATCTCCTGCATCTTTAATCTTTTTACGAGAAAACATTTGGCGAATTATGATTTCAATATGTTTTCTTGAAATTGAAGCGCTTTGTAAATCATAAACTTTATTAATTTCATCTACGATATATTCTTCCGCGACTTCTTTTCCTCCAAATTTAACTATTTCATTTATATCAGCAGATCCATCTGTAAGTAGATCTCCTTTTTTAACTTGGCTTCCAACTTTAACTAGTGGCTGACGACGGAATGCAACTGTGTATTCCATTTCGTTTGATTTAGCGTCACCTTTTGTATCAGATAGAACTTTGATTATTTTTTCTTTGCCATTATCTTTCACTTCTATAACTTCACCATCTGTGTGAGATACGATTGCTGGATTTTTAGGAATACGTCTTTCAAATATTTCTTCAACACGAGGAAGACCTGTAGTAATATCCACAGTTGCCACACCTCCAGCATGGAAAGTACGAAGTGTAAGCTGAGTACCAGGTTCACCGATGGCTTGAGCGGCAATAATACCGACTGCTTGACCGAGTTCAATCATGCAATTGCGTCCTAGATCAAGACCATAACACATACGACATATTCCATGGGTTGTCTCGCATGAAAGTGGTGTACGAGCATATGCTTCAGTTATACCAACTTTTTCAAGCATTCTTGCATCTTCTTTCATTATAAGGGAACCTTTCTTAAACAGAACCTTTCCTTCTTTGTCTTTAATATCAGATAGAAGAACGCGTCCATTGATGAATTTTGCAAACGCACCATCAACTGCATATATATGTTTGCCTTGTTTAGTACCACAGTCTTCTTCAGTTACAACAACATCTTGAGCAACATCAACCAAACGACGTGTTAGATAACCAGCTTTTGCAGTGTTAAGAGCAGTGTCAGCAGCACCTTTACGTGAACCGTGAGTTGTAATAAAGTATTCAAGTGGAGAAAGCCCTTCAATATATGAGGGAATGATTGGGAAATCCAAAGTCTCTCCAGAAGTATTAACAATCAAACCTTTCATCCCACACATTTGAACAAGTGAGCCCATATTACCTCTGGCACCAGATGTAATAAGGTCATATGTTGATCCTTTCTTATCTAGTGTATCTGGGATTATTTTCTCAATTTCTTTTTTAGCATACTCCCAGATTTCAATAACTTTTTGATACTGTTCATCTTCAGAAAGAAGACCGTCGCTAAATTGTTCACGGACTTTTTCTTCTTGAGCACGAGCTCCCGCAACAATTGTTGCCTTTCCAGCTGGAACACTGACATTGTCTATACCCCAAGTTACACCTGAGTAAGTAGCGTATTGATAACCGAAGTTTTTTATTTTATCCAAAACTTTTGGAGTAGCATCTATTCCATAATGCATAATAAGTTCATCGACAAGTAGTGACATCCTTTTAATAGTTATCTCTTCGTTCATGAATGGGAAATCATCTGGGAAGATACTGTTGAAGAATAGTCTTCCAACTGTTGTCTCAAATGGTTTACCTTCAAATTTACTGTAACGTGCTTTGTCACTACCTAAAACTTTAATCTTTGCACGGAAAGTAATAGCACCTAGATCAAAAGCAGTAATCGCTTGGTTTGGACTTGAAAATGCCATACCTTCTCCTTTTTCTCCATCAACAGATTTTGTCATCCAATAACACCCAAGCACCATATCCATCTTTGGCATAACGATTGGAGCCCCATCTTGAGGTTTTAGGAGGTTTTTATTTGCAGCCATATATTCACGGGCTTCACTTTGAGCCATATCAGAAAGTGGAACATAAACAGCCATTTGGTCTCCGTCGAAGTCAGCGTTGAATCCTGTACATACGAGTGGATGAACTTGAATAGCATTACCTTCAATGAGTATAGGATTGAAAGCTTGAATACCAAGACGGTGCAAAGTCGGAGCACGGTTTAGAAGTACGTATTTACCTTTTATGACTTCTTCAAGAATTGCCCAAACTTCAGGAATTCCTTCTTCAATTAGGCGGTTTGCTCCACGAATATTGAATGCGAGCTCAGTCTCTAAAATCTTTGAAATAACAAATGGTCGGAATAGTTCAAGAGCCATGTGCTTTGGAAGACCACATTGATTGAGTTTAAGATTGGGACCTACGACGATAACTGAACGTCCTGAGTAATCCACACGCTTACCGAGAAGGTTTTGACGGAATAGTCCTTGTTTTGATTTTAGGTTATCAGAAAGAGATTTAAGTGCTCTTTTTTGTGAAGCAGAAACTGCTTGAGAATCATTTTGCTTCGCGATTGAGTTATCTATAAGTGCATCGCAAGCTTCTTGCAAGATACGCTTCTCATTACGTAGAATAACGTCTGGTGCACCAATTTCTTTTAGTTTTTTTAGACGGTTATTTCGGTTTATAACACGACGATATAGATCATTTAGATCAGAAGTCGCATGTCGTCCACCATCGAGAGCAACCATAGGACGAAGTGCAGGAGGAATGACTGGAATAACGGTTAAGAACATCCATTCTGGACGAATACCAGAGTGAATCATTGAGCGAATTAGAGACATTCTTTTTTCTAATTTTTCTTTATCTATACTTGAAGCCTTTGGTATAAGAGCTTGGGTTTCTGCCTTAATCTTTTCTAAATCTAAATTCTTAAATAAAGTAAAGATTGCCTCAGCTCCAATACTTGCTTCGAAACATGATCCATATTTAAGACCAAAGTGATGATAAGCTATTTCATTAAGAACCTTACCAGGAACGATTTCGTTAATTTCTCTTTTAGTATTACTTAGTAGTTCTTTTAGTTTTTCTTTCTCTTCTTCACCATTTGCACTTTTTACTTTTGATTTAAATTCACTTTCAAGATTTTTGATGATTGATTCTTTCTCATCGTTGTGAACTTTAGTAATTATATATCCAGCAAAGTAAATAACTTTTTCAAGGTCATTGACTGGAATATTTAAAAGTATAGACATTCGAGATGGAACTCCGCGCAAGAACCAAATATGAGCAACTGGACTAGCTAACTCGATGTGACCCATTCTGTCGCGTCTAACTATAGAACGAGTAACTTCAACTCCACACTTTTCACAAACTATATCCTTATAACGAATACGGCGATATTTACCACAGTAACATTCGTAATCTTTTTCTGGACCGAAAATACGTTCATCAAAAAGACCACTTCTTTCTGATCTACCTGTACGGTAGTTTATAGTTTCAGGTTTAGTCACCTCTCCGTACGACCATTCAAGTATTCTCTCTGGGCTTGCAAGCTTGAGTGTGATTGAGTCAAAATCTGTTGTATCAATTGTTTTCATAGTATTTGATATTTATTTGATAATTATTATTCTTGCGACTTTTTTAAATCAACATCAAGCGATAGACCTCTCAAGTAATTTAGCAACACATTAAATGAAGCTGGTACATTTGGTTCTCCTATCGGTTGACCTTTGATAATAGCGTCGAATGTCTGTGAACGACCCATAATGTCATCAGACTTAATTGTAAGCATTTCACGAAGTGCGTGAGCAGCGCCATGACCTTCAAGTGCCCAGACCTCCATTTCTCCAAATCTTTGTCCTCCACCTTGAGCTTTACCTCCGAGTGGTTGCTGAGTAATGAGTGAGTATGGTCCAATTGAACGCATATGCAATTTATCTTCCACCATGTGGTGAAGTTTCAACATATACATATACCCAATAGCAATATCTTGATCGAAAGCATCTCCTGTTCGTCCATCATATAGAGTTACTTTTCCTGTCTCTGGAAGTCCTGCTTTAACAAGTTCAGCTTTAATTTCTGGAACAGTTGCTGAAGAGAAAGATGGAACTATTGCTTGGTAGCCCAAAGTATTTGCAGCATATCCCAAATGCATTTCAAGAATCTGCCCCAAGTTCATACGAGAAGGCACACCGAGTGGAGTAAGGATTATATCGATCGGAGTACCATCGGCCATAAATGGCATTTCTTCTTCAGGAAGAATAACTGAGATAACACCTTTGTTTCCGTGACGTCCTGCAAGTTTATCTCCAACAGAGATATTACGAATTTGAGCAATTTCAACAACGATTCTTTTTATGATTCCTGATTCAAGATTGTGCCCTTGATCACGTGAGAATATTTTCACACCAACGACACGACCACGTTTTCCGTGTTCAAGTCTTAGTGATGTATCTTTGACATCACGAGCTTTTTCAGTAAAGATTGATCGGAGTAATCGTTCTTCTGGAGTAAGTTCTGTTTCCCCTTTCGGTGTGATTTTTCCAACCAAGATATCATTTTCACGAACTTCAGCACCAACTACAATTATCCCATCTTCGTCCAAATCCTTTAATTTGTTTTCACCAACGTTTGGAATATCACGAGTTGTGATCTCTGGACCAAGTTTTGTATCACGAACATTACAAATAAATTCAGTAACATAAATACTTGTGAACTTACTTTGTTTAACTAGGCGTTCAGAAAGGATAATCGCGTCTTCATAGTTTGCACCTCCCCATGACATGAATGCAACGAGTGCATTTTGTCCAAGAGCGATTTGACCAGCATCAGTTGTACTTGTATCAGCAAGAACTTGATGTTTCTTAACATGGTCTCCTATCGATACACTTGGTCTCTGGTGAAATACTGAGAAGTTATTTGTACGAGAAAAAGTAATTAGAGGGTATGTATGTTCTTTCCCTTTTTCATCTTTTACGATTATTTTCTTTGCATCTACGTATGAAACTGTACCAGATACTTCAGATACTATAAGGCGTCCTGAGTCGCGAGATGCGAGCTCTTCCATACCTGTAGCAACAAGAGGGGCTTCAGGAACAACACAAGGGAGAGCTTGTTTCTGCATGTTACTTCCCATGAGTGTTCGGTGAGCATCATCGTGTTCTAGGAATGGGATCATTGAAGTTGCCACAGAGAAAGCTTGATTTGTAGCCACGTCTATGTAATCTACTTCTTCACGTGCAATCATTCCTGGCTTTGTTTTAACACGAGCTTCCACACGCTTTTCTAGAATATTTCCTTTTTCATCGTAATCAATACCGGCGTGAGCAATGTTGTATTTCTCTTCTTCAAGAGCATTTAAATAAACAACCTCGCTAGTTATCTTTCCATTCTTTACTTTTACATATGGAGTTTCAATTATTCCAAATTCATTTATCTTGGCATAAGTTGATAAGTGTAATATAAGACCAATGTTTGGACCTTCAGGTGTATGAATCGGGCAAACACGTCCATAGTGAGATGTATGCACATCACGAACTTCAAGACCGGCACGCTCACGTGTAAGACCTCCTGGTCCAAGAGCAGAGAGAGTACGCAGATGTTCAACTTCTGCCATAACGTTTTCTTGGTTCATGAATTGTGAAAGTTGGTTTGCAGTAAAGAACTCCTTTATACGAGCTTGAAGTGGGCGTTGATTAATTATCGCAATTGGCATTGAAGTGCCAACATCAATAGTAGACATTCTGTCCTGAATATTTCTTTTAATTTGAGCCATACCCATGCGGAATTTCTGTTGAAGCATTTCACCTACATATCGAACTCGGCGTTGACCAAGATGGTCAATATCATCTGCTTTAGCATGAGGAGTGTTATTTAGCTCTACAATGTGTTTGAAGATTGTAACAACATCATCTGAAGAAATAGTACGGCGTTCCATTTCTTTGTCATCCATATTTTTTTCAAATCTCTTATTAAATCGGAATCTTCCAACTGGAGAGAGATCATAGCGTTCTGCTGAAAGCAAAATGTTTATAAACTCGCGAGCGTTATCTGGTGTCGCAAGATCACCATCACGAAGACGCTTATAGATTTCAATATATGAGTCAGACAATGTTTTAGCTGGGTCTTTTTCTAGACAAATTTTTAGAGTTTTAAGAAGTTCTTCATCTTTACCAAAGGCTTTGGTCATAGCCTCGTCTGTTGCAAGTCCAAGAACACGAAGAAGAGACGCAACTGAGAATTTACGTTTCTTATCTATACGTACGTATATAGCTCCGTCTGGGTCAGATTCGA
>JBGAUR010000025.1:0-8244 GCA_044228545.1 Minisyncoccia bacterium
GTAATGGCGTAGAGTTCGATATGGGTGACCTTGGCGATATCTTTGGCGATTTCTTTGGTGGTGGAATGAGTCGCGGTGGAGGTAAAGCCAGAAGGGGTAGAGATATTTCGACAGAAATAGATTTATCATTTGAAGATTCAATTTTCGGAGTTACTCGCACTATTTTACTTTCTAAACAATCTGTTTGTGATATCTGTAAAGGTTCTGGTGGAAAACCCGGAACTAAACTAGATACTTGTAAAACTTGTAACGGTAATGGTCAGATTCGTGAAATGAAGCGCTCAATACTTGGAACATTTCAAACAACAAAGACTTGCGAATCTTGTCACGGCCAAGGAAAAACTCCAAGTGAGAAATGTAGTGAGTGTCATGGTAAAGGTGTTCGCAATAAACAAGAAGAGATTGAACTAAAAATTCCTGCTGGGATAAGCCCAGGTGAGATGCTTCGTATGACAGGTATGGGTGAAGCTATCCAAGGAGGACAGGCTGGAGATCTATATATCAAAGTAAATGTTAAATCACATGCTTTGTTTAAGCGCGATGGACTAAATCTTAATCTAGATATAAAGATAAACCTTAGCGACGCACTGCTGGGGATGAATTATGATCTGAAAACTCTAGAAGGGAACAATATCGAAGTTAAAATTCCAGAAGGTATCAATCATGGAGAATTACTCAGAGTAAAAGGTAAAGGCGTACCATCGAGTCGTGGACGGGGAGATATTATAATCCGTGTACTCATCAAGATGCCAGCTAAACTTTCTAAAAAATCTAAAGAGTTAATTGAAAAACTAAAAGAAGAGGGAATTTAAAGAAAAAATAGAAGCACCCGAGAGGGTGTTTTCTGTTGATAAACCATTGCTTAATTTTCTCTAGATGTTATTATTCTTTTTAAATTTCTAACCCATTTTTTCTAACTCCCCATTAAATTCTTTGAAATGCAAAAAAAGATATCTCCTGATTCTATCAGGTATCGTTTAATCACTGATTTTACAAGAGAAAGTATTACTGACCATTTAGTAACATGGTCTGATGCAATCCATAACAATCACCAGCACATGAAGCCCGAAACAGCTGAATCATTGAGGAACAATTTGATTTTTGCGGTCTTTGCTTTCCACAAAGGAATCTTGGTTGGTGCAGGTGGAATTATGTATCCGCCAGAAAAGAAATTACTTTACAATAAACGTAAAGTGGTTGAATTTCGCTCTGTCTATCATCACCCTGACTTCAAGAAATGTGGTATTGCTACTGGATTGGTTTTAAGAAGGCTTAAATTTGTTAAGGAAAATAGGTTGTTTCCGATAACTCTTACGCAGCAGCCAGATATGGAGCCCATACTTAGGAAAACTGGTTGGGTTCTAATAGAAGAGTCATTTAGTAGAAAATTAGTTCCTATAAAGAACGGACTAAGAGCCTGCGACTGCCACAGCAATAAAAGGTTGCCTTTTGTTGGAGACAGGTGTTCTGTGTGTCCAATGCGGAACCGATTCATATGGATTCATCCTGAGTCACTGTAAGATTTTGCCCAACCATTCATATTTTTATAATTGTGAATGTTTGGGCTTTTTTATTAAAAGCTATTTACATATCTCTCTAATCTGCTATTATATTCATATTATTATTTTATTACAGGCGCGAGATTCACCTGGTAAAAAGAAATGACTAAACGTTCTGTTGCTTCAAAAAAGCTCTGGAAAATTGGTGCCAAAGATTTTAATACTCAATATTTCGATTTCAATAAAGATGGTGACCTAATTATCAAAGAAGGTCACAATATTTATAATGTGCGTTACTTAGCAGATAAGATGGGTACTTCTCTTGAGATACTTATGCCTTTCGTTATCGAAGAGCGTCTTGAAGACTTGCTCGATACAGCTCATGCACTTTCTAAGAAAACTGGATACAAGGGCAAGTTTATCTATCATTTCCCAATGAAGGTCAATCAAAATAAAGAAGCCATAATGGCTATAGTTGGTGAAGGTGCTCACCTTGAGACTTCGTCATACAATGATCTTTATTTGATAAAGAAGATGTTGGAACAAGAATCTTTTAACCCAAACATCCGCATTCTTTGCAATGGTCCAAAGACAGACAAATACATGAACCTAATCGATGAGCTTCAGCACAAAGGCACAAAAATTTTCCCAATCATCGAAGGTCCAAATGAACTCAAACTCCTTCAATATTCCAAGTATGATGTTGGGATTAGACTCGATATGCCAGTGAAAGCTCAGTCAATTTGGAATAAACCCATCGACCGTTTCGGATTCTCTGCAAAAGAAATTTTAAATATGGGTAAGTTCAAGAACCATAAAATTCTCCATTACCATATCGGCTCTCAAATTGAGAAACTTTCTGATGTTATTGTACCCATAAAATACGCTCTTGATGTTTACTTCAAACTAAAAGAAAAGAATCCATCACTAGATACTCTAGATATCGGTGGAGGTATGCCTATTCCTTATGAGAGAACAAAAAGTTATCCAGTAGATAAATTGCTTGAAAAAATATTTGAAGTAGTTAAAAAAGAATCAGAGAAGCGTGATATGCCACACCCAAATATCGTCTGTGAATGGGGTCGCTACATTGCAGCACCTGCTCAAATAAATATCTATAAAGTAATAGATACTAAGAAAATTCACAGCAAGAAAGCTGACGCAAAAAAATGGTATGTCCTCGATGGTAGTTTTATGAACGATCTTTGCGATACTTGGGCTATAAAGCAAAATTGGGCAATTGTACCTGTGAATAGCAGTAATGATAAAAATCTTACAGAGGTTTGGCTTGCAGGGTCGACTTGTGATTCAGATGATGTATACAATGGAGCAAATGGTTCTATAACATTACCAGATTATGAGATGGATGAAGGTCACCCAATGTATATAGCAGTATTAGACACAGGAGCATATGAAGATGCTTTAGTAATGCATCATTGTTTACTTTCTTCACCACTAAAAATAATTGTTGAGAATGGTCACGTTGTGATTGCTCGCAAAAGGGAAACTCCTGAAGAAGTTGGTAAAATATTTGGCTGGTAAAAATTTACTCTTTTACCTGTTCAAACTTTCTAAAAAATCTTTAATTATTTTATAGTAGATTTTGAGACTTGGTATATACACCCACTCTTTATCACTACCTATTCCTCTACCGATAGGTCCAAATTCAATACCTGGGCAATTTATCTTTGCAAAGTGGCTTATATCAGAGGTTCCATGTGCTCCACGTAAGTTGATTTTATTTTTATAATTCTTTTTAATAATCTTCTGTAGAAGAGATATATCAATATTATCTTTTTGAGTCGCCACAGCAGGTCCTTTTGCTATTATTTCTAATTTGAAGTCTTTAGGCATTATTTTCCTAATTTTCTTTAAAATGATATACTCATCTTCTTTTATATATCTAACATCTATTAGAACGTAACAGTTATCAGGTATTTTATTGAATGCCTCGTTAGTAGTTCCAATTTTACTTACATTCATTGTAGTTAACCAACTTTCTTTTTTAGGATTCGGTAGTTTTTTGTCCAGATTATATAGAAAGTTATTCATCTTTAATATTGCATTTTCTCCTCTCCAAGGATAAGCTCCATGAGCTGTTAGACCACTTGTCGATATTTTCAATTGCAATACACCTTTTGCTTTATAAACTATATCAAAGTTAGTAGGTTCACTTGCGATTACGAAATCTGCTTTTACATCTCTCTCTATCTGGTATTTAGTTCCATTAAAACCACCAATTTCTTCATCTGTAGTTATTTGAATACCAATAGGATAGTTTACTTTGGTTGCTATTTCTTTGAAGGCAAAAATGATACATGAAGCATTTGCTTTCATATCCATAGAACCTGCACCATAAAGTTTACTCCCAATTATCTTCGGTTTGAATTGTGTATCTTTTGCTGGTATAACATCTAAGTGAACATTAAAAAGAATTCTAAATTTTTTCGGTTTTACTTTTGAATTATAAATTAACGCACTTCTAACTCCATTACTTACAAATTGTTCTATTTTAAAACCTTTTAACTCACCCAAAACCAAATCTAAAGCCTCTCCAAGTTTTTCTGGATTTTGTTCCGTTGATTTTATATATATTAATTTTTTAGTTAAAGATAAGATATTTTTTTCCATAAGTTTATTTAAATAGAACCGTATAAGACTAACTAGTAGCTTATACGGTTCTGATTATATCATAGGATTTCTGCATATACGGCTTGTTTGTTTCCATGCAGGCGACCTTGTTTTACTTCCTGGGAGTTACAAGGCAAGAACTCCCGATGACCACCCATCCACTGCGATTTACCATCAATTGTTCCCAAAAATACCCGATCAATGAAAGCATATTCGTCTTCTGTGGGAAAATGTTTTACTGTAGGTGCTTCCTGTTCAATTTGAATCATATACGCACCCCTATCCCGTAAACATTTTTTTAAATTACTACGAAACTCCCCATTAGCTAAGGAACCTCTCAAATGTCCGTAACAACCAAATGTGCCTTGTGCTGGTTTTGCTCGGATAACAATCTTATCAAGTAATAGGTCTTCAATTCCAAAACCTTTGTTACTTAAAAAATTAGCAAACTCAGTTGTTTTTAAATCATCAAGGCTAAATATCGGGAACGCCATCGCCATATCTGGCATATACCATTTGGTATCGTTTATACGACGCTTATCCAGGTTATCCCACTCTGGGTTGTCGATATTAAACGTTAAGGCGTTTTTTTTGATGATCTTCCTAAGTTCAGTATCACCAAGCAATGGGTGTGCTACTTTTGTTTCCGGTTTTTTTAGTTTTTCTATCGGATCAGATGCACGGACATAAAGTAAATAGTTACACTCACCATTATTTGAAGACAGGTAGTTTATGAATTCAGTTGGTCCAAAGAATTGGTCAAATCCTGATAATTCTAAAACTTCTTCTTGTGATAAAGGTTCATCTGGGTTTTTCCCAAACTCGGTAGCTTTCATGCCAAGGTATTTTTCTTCGGTTACAGCAAGGAGGGCAATTGGCATTCCGGATTCTTTACGAATGGAATTCATCATAGCCCTTGTTTGTTTTCCATAGAAAGATAACATATCATTTTTTTGGCATACACGGTCAAGTAGCTGATAGACGGCCCAGCTATTCTCTACCTCAAAAATCCTGTTTTTAATTATCGCCTCTACTTCATTTTGAGGCATTACTCCTAACCGATTGATTAATTCTTCTGGTAGCCCACACATATCAACTTGAACTATCCAGTTTGTTGGCGAGTGGTTATTTATGCAGTAATTATAATCTGTTGACCATTCACGGTTAAGGTCAATCAATGGTTTAAAACCGTTGTTGGTTTCCTCATAGATTTTAATTAAAGCTTTAATTACATTTTCCGGATACTTTACTTGAAGATCTGGAAACACTAGCGCAGGGGAAAGAGAAGATTTTGTCTCCCTCACTGCTACCTTTGAGTTTATCTGTTCCATTTTTTAATTTTTTTGGATGAGTAAATAGTTTTTAAAATGAAGAAGTTGAAACATGCGCCTCAACTCCTTCAAGAATTTAATGAGGACCGGCTCCTCCTAGGGAGTAGCAATTTAATAGTTTTTTCACAATGTTTATTTTTTAATGAGCGATTTGGTTTAAAGAACAAAAACGACCTCAGTAGTTGAGGCCGTTTTTGAACGTTCGAGAGTTTTTATTTTAAGGAGATTAAATTACAAACACTCAAAGACAGCCTCAATTTTTCATTGCGGAAGAAAGCTGCCCAGTGATAACTATTTGTTTGTACTAAAACTTTAACCATATATTTAATATATCCATATCAAAAAATATGTCAATGTGTGGATAACTTTATTTCTTTGAAAATATCACTAATTTCTATATAATATACTCTATGCAAAATACAAATTTACCTACGTTAGAATTCATTTTAAAAAATTATAAGAACTTCAATGCTCGTGCTACTCGTGACGCCTTGATTGCGTATTGGCGTCATACTGAAAAAGGCGGCAAGATGTTTTGGGCTCTAGCTGGGGCTATGAGTTCTGCGCAACTTGGCATAGTACTTGCTCCTGCAATTCGTGCAGGGCTTATATCAGGAATATCATCAACTGGTGCAAACCTTGAGGAATCACTTTTCCGCCTTGTAGCACACCATTCATACAAAGACTTTCCAGATTATAGATACTTTACAAAAGAAGATGATACAAAGATTCTCGAGGATAGAATGCGCCGTGTTACTGATACAAGCATCCCAGAAGATGAAGCCTTTCGTGCGGTTGAAAAGCATATTGTTCCCACTTGGAAAGAAGCTACAGAAAAGGGGACACGCATGTTCTGGCATGAGTATTTCTATGATTTAATCCAAAAGATAGACAAAGAAGCACATGAAGGTAAAGCAGAAGAGTGTTGGCTTCTTGCAGCAGCTGAGAATAATATTCCAATCGTTGTGCCAGGGTACGAAGATTCAACATTTGGAAACATTTTCGCCTCACATGTTAAAACTGGTGAATGTAGCGCAAATATTGTTAAATCTGGTATTGAATACATGGCAACTTGGTACGATCAATATAAAAAACTCTCTGATGGGGAAGGAGTTGCGTAGTCCCATCTATTAAATATGACCTTGGTGAAGAAGTAAAACCTTGGGCTTATTTCTGTCAGATTTCTGATTCTACAACTTCATACGGTTCGTACTCTGGAGCCACACCAAACGAGAAAATTACTTGGGATAAACTTACAAAAGATACCCCAATGTTTGTGGTTGAATCTGATGCGACAATTGTTGCTCCACTTATGCTAACTGCACTTCTTGAAATGAAAGCAAATCCTAGGGAGGCAAATACCCTAATTGAAAAGTATAGTTAATATAAATTGACAGATATAAATAATCATGCTATTGATTAAATCAATAGCAGTTATTTGATGTTTATTTGTTTGAATCACTCTGCACTTCTATATGGAGATTAGGGTGATTTAAATAAATATAAATAAAACTCCTAAACTTAACTCTATGCCACTTGTAACTATTAAATACGATTCTAATATCGTATCTAAAAAAATATTAAAGTACCTTACGAAAATCCTTCCCGATATTGTTGCAAGAGCTCTCCACGTTAAGGAGCGCACCGATGGGTACTTAACCCCAGAAGATATTGAGGTTGAAGTTAAAAAGCACGGCAAGTTTGATGTAAATACACTTGCTTTACAAATTACAATCGTTGCTAATGACTACCCTCAAAGGAAAAAGAATCTGGAAGATCGGACAACAAGCATCATTAATGATTTACTCCGGCATCCAATCATTAAGGATAATAGTTTCATAAGCAAAAAACAGGCGTTTGTTTGGGTTCTCCTGTGTCCAGGAGGATTTAAAATGCTTTGAAATTCAAAGCCATTGTACTATTGTCACCACCCCTTGAAATATAGGGGCTTTTTTATTTCAATCTATCTCTAAATTTATTTGCAATAATAGCATAGGCTAGTTGCGCTGCACCGTATTCAGTGAGCACTGAATCTTTCATAGGGGAGACTTCTACAATGTCGGCACCAATAAGATTTTTCTCTGTAACTAATCTTTGTACAAGTTCCACACCATACCACCACTCAAGACCACCTTGCACAGGTGTACCAGTGCCTGGCATGTATGCAGGATCGAAACCATCTACGTCTATGCTTACATAAACATACTTTGTTGTAATTGATTTTAAAATATCAGCAATAGCAGGTACTTTACCTTTGCCCCACTCAAACACTGTGACATTGTTTTTAGGATTACTAAAATATTCATACTCATCTATAGAGTAAGTTCGGATACCAACTTGCACAAGATTGTATCCTAGTTCGCTTGCTCGGCGCATAACACAAGAGTGAGCTAAATTTGATATTTTATCGTGGAGATAATCGCTATTATCATTACGAAGGTCGCAGTGAGCATCTATCTGTAGAATAGTCACATCTTTTGGGTTGAATTTCTTTGCTAACGCGTGAAAAAGACCTAGAGAAACAGAATGTTCACCACCAAGCAAGAATATAAATTTATCTTTAGAAATTAATTTCACGCATTCTTTCGTAATTTTTTCCAATGCCTTTTGGGGTGAAAGGTTGCTTATATTAGGCAAGTTTAGTAAACCAGTTTTTATAATTTTATGAGGTTCACATTTTAAATCACGATCCCAAAATTCAAGTTTGGTATCTAAACATTTTATTATTTCCCTTGGGCCATTAATTGTACCTTTACGGCTTGAAGCTGTTTTCTCATACGGAG
>JBGAUR010000026.1:0-8226 GCA_044228545.1 Minisyncoccia bacterium
AACTACTGAACCTACAAAAAATGAAGATCCTAAGGTTTGCCCAATAGACGAAGAACTAGAATACACAGATGCTGAAAAGGACGAGTTGGCAGAGCTTTTGCGTCAGTATTATCTAATAGCTCCAGAATTAAAGACCGCTGATGAAGTTGCAATGATAAATGGGGACATAAAGAGAAGCCAAGATCTCATAGACCGTGCTGATACTCTTACCCTTCAATGTAAAGAACAAAAGGCAAATATAAAATACGAAGGTCCTAAAGCGACAAAGAATAACCCGTATTATGGAGATCTAAACATAAAACCCGAATTCTACGCTCCTAAGCAGTTCAACGACTTGGAATTTGAACTCAATATCTGGTAAATGTTTAAAGCCAAACTAGTATATATGATATAATAAATATCATATTGCGAATGAGAAAAACTATACCTTCAATCCTAATAGCTCTTATTCTCGTGAATCTTTTCGCGCCTTTTACTCTGGGTATAAACAATAAAACATATATTGATGTTAAGAAGTCTGTAGCGGAGGCCGACATAAAGGACTTAGATATATCTTTAAAACAGACTCCTTCTCAGGAATCTATAGATGTAAAGTTTAGTGTACGCAGATACAATACTAGTGACCACCATGGACTTGTATACATGCTTTCTGATAAGCCTGGAGCTAAATTCAATGAGGCGCTACTCAACGAAGAATGTAAAGACAATCCTCAAGTAATTACTATATGTCAGATTCTCTCAGTAACTACTATGTATAGTAACAATATACCGATAGCTGGTAAATTATTTGCAAATATACCGACCGACGCAAAGATTCTATACGATAGTAGGGTAGATATTGGTATGGACGATGGGAAAACATTGAAGGAAATCCCTTTAAAATTTACGGGATTAACAGAAAATACAAAATACTACTTGAGTTATGCAGCGTATAGTTACGATAACCTTCCTGACGAGAAAGATATCTTGGTTGTAAAATCAGATATCATTGTAAACACAATAGCAAAAGGTGAAGTGGGTGCCGAAGAAGAAGTGGATAGATCAACTGCTGGAGACGGTTATATGCCAGCTTGTTGGTTGGGTATTTTTAGTGGAGGATTTAGTATCTCGGGCTGTCTTGCGCAACTTTTATACACTCTATTTTTCAGACCGACATCATTCTTGTTTGGACTTGCTGGAATGTTTTTTGACTGGTCTTTTGATTATTCGGTAAAAGATACATCGTATGAAACCGCTTTCGTGACTGAAGGTTGGGGTATTGTTAGAGATTTTGTGAATCTATTTTTTATCTTTGTATTACTATGGATTGCATTCTCGACGATACTCAATTTGCATGGATTCAAGACCAAAGAAATGATCATAAATGTTGTTCTTATTGGTCTATTGATGAATTTTAGTCTATTTATTACCCAAGTTATTATAGACGCTTCCAATATCACTGCTCGAGTTTTTTATAATGGAAACTCTATAAAATTAAATGATTCGAAAGGTGAAGAGATAGTGAAAGAAGCTGGCGCTCCAATCCCACTTTCTGAAATAATAGTAAGTAAGGTTAACCCTCAAAGATTAATTTTAGATGCGGCAAGAGTTAATGACATAAAAGACAAGGGTGGGCAAACTAGTAGCGATCCAGTTAACAAAAACGGTATAAGTAATGGAACATTTATTTTAGTGACCTTGCTTGCAAGCGCCGTGAACGTCATTGGTATGTTTGTTTTCCTGTCTGTTGGTCTGATATTTATTGCTAGAGTCATAGGTCTATGGCTTTCAATGATATTGGTACCTCTTGCATTTTTCTCATATATGGTCCCAGCAATGCAAGATGTTGATATGATTGGTTGGAAAAAATGGTGGCCTAATACATTAAAACTTGCGTTTCTTGCTCCAATATTTATTTTTTTCATGTATTTGATTGTTAAATTCTTAGGATCAGACTTTTTACAAATAAATAGTGATGGTAAGGGGAATGCGGAATTCGTGATCGCTATAATAGTACCTTTTGCATTCATAATAGTTCTGATGAATAGAGCAAAAGCTTTAGCTGTAAAATTCTCTGGAGATATTGGCGCAGCCGTAACTAAGGCGGGAAATATTGTAGGTGGAGCAGCAGTTGGTGTTGGAGTAGGAGCAGCAGCTATTGGGCTAAGACAAACAGTAGGTAGGGGAATGAATAAGTTAGATAAGAATGACTGGCTCAACGATGCTGCATCTGGGAAAAAAGGTAGAGTTGCACAATTCTTTACGAAAGATATTGGTATCAAAAAGCTTACTAGCGCAGGAGCAAAGGGTAGCTTTGACTTCCGTCAAACTGGTGCCGGTAACGCGTTTTCGAAAGAATCTGGTATGAACTTAAACCAAGGTGCACAGTATGTAGGCCTTGGAACAAAGAATACTGTTGGGGGATATAAGGGTGCAATACAACGTAAAAAAGAGAAGGATGAAAAATTTGGTGAATCACTTGGTTATGATGTAGATAAATACGACGAACTTGGTGAACAAATACATCACAAACAAGATGCTCTTGATAAATTCGAAACTGAAAAAGAATGGGTAACAAAAAATGCGAGAGGCGAGACAGTCAAGTACGATAAAAACTCTAGTGAATACAAAGCTGAGGTTGCAAGACAAAAACTTGATATTAAAAAAACCACTAAGGCACAAGAGAGAGTTAAAACTGGTAGACAGATGGAGCATTCACTCTCCGTCAGAAGGCAGTCTGGAAAAGTTTATGATGCAGATGTGACTCAGAAGATGGTAGATCAAAAACGTACAGAATACTTAAAAGAAACAAACCTAGAGAAAAAAGCTAAATTGGGAGCTGAAGTAGATAGACTTCAAAAAGTAGTTGATCATCCAGAAAAATACCGAGATGAAAATGGTAATATTAAACAGTTTGGGAGAGCATCAAGCTTGGGTAAGGGCTTTGGTAGTAAAGCTTCCAAACAATTAATGAAAGAGTTTGGCGCAGGATTCTTGAAAGGTATTGCTCCAGGAGCAGCGGCTGGATCATTTGTCCCTGGAATAGGAACAATCGCTGGAGGTTTTGGAGGTGGATTAGTAAACGGAATACGCAGTGTAGTAAATTATAGTGGAAGCGGAAATAGAACCACAGGTGGAGGAGGTAAAAAAGAAGAATTCAAAGATACGTATAAACCTGGAGCACCGTCAGTAGCTAAACACGATGATTCGTCACATAGTGAACCTAGCCATGATAGCCACGACGGGGGTGCAGATGCACACGCAGGACATCATTAACTAAACTAAATAATATGGATGAAGATAGAATAAAAAATTCAATACGAGAGAGATTCAATAACCTGCAACCAGAAATTCAGGCAGCTATTATGAACCCTGAATATGAAAAAAATCTTACTGAAATAGCTCAGAAATATAACTTGTCTGCTGAAGAATTTAGTGAGCTCGAGCTAAACACAACATTGGTACTAATTGGACAAACTCACCCAGATAAATACATGGATGAGCTTTCTGACGACTTAAAAATTCCAAAAGAGAAAATTGATGCAATAGTAGGTGAGGTTAACGAAAAAATACTAAAGGATATCGTAGATATAATAAGAAAAAACTTTGATGCAGATGATACTGAGGAGCAAATTATTTCTGACTTACCTGATTCAGACTATACAGAAGGGTATTTTGCAAACTTACCAAAAGAAGTTCAAGCTGCAATCAGAGAATCTAATTACCGTACAAAACTTTACCAAATAGCTGTAGGTAAAGATATGTCTATAGAACAAATGCAGGGACTGGAAGAGGTTACAAATAAAGTATTACTTAATGTCATTCATCCAGACAAATATGAAGAAGAGCTAAAAGCTAAACTTAATATGTCTTCAGAAGTTATCAGGGAAGTCGTGGATAGTGTAAATGAAGATATTTTGAAAAACATTAGAGAAATTCTCCGTAACCATTGGGAAGAGAATAAGGGGTTAAAAGTAGACACAACAGACGAGGTTCCATTACCACCTTATGCAATGGTAAAACCTGAAGCTCCAAAAACTTTTACTTTTGTTGTGCCAAAACCAACAGAACCAGTTATTAAAACTGAATCAAATATATATAAAAGTGCAGGAATAGAAATGATCAAAGACGAACCAGAAAAAGACGATGTTATGAAAAGCATTATTGGCAGTAAATTGAGTGCGCCAACTCTGAGTAAACCAGTCGTTAGTAATCAAACCATACCAAAAATAACTCCCGCAACTACTCCTATTGTAAAAATAGATAATACTCAAGCACCAGTTTCTCCAGAAAAACCTCACGACCCATACCACGAGGCGGTGTAATTTTGTGATACAATTAGAATATGCAATTTAAAGTTCCACAATTTATCGACGTTGAGGATAAACTTTTTGGTCCTTTTACTTTTAGGCAATTCGTTTATCTAGCTGGTGGAGCTGGGATGATATTTGTGATATACAGACTTCTGCCTTTTTGGATCGCCATTTTTTTAATACTACCAGTTGGATTTTTAGCCGGCCTTTTGACTTTTTATAAAATAAATAACAAACCTTTTATATATTACCTCCAAGCAGCAATAAATTATGCGATCTCAAACAAACTTTATATTTGGAAACAACGTTTAGCGAAACCAAAAAGCGCTGAAAAGGAGGAAGAATCTATCCCCCAAACTTCCGTTTTGCCAGTTTTATCTTCTAGTAAGCTTAGGGATATATCGTGGAGTCTAGATGTACAACCTGATGAAAACAATAAGCAGTAGGTAACATGATATAATAAACTTATGGCTATAAACGCACGAGCAGCTCAAGAATTTGTACCAATTAAAGAAGTTAGAAACGGGGTCATTATTTTGAAAGATGGTGGGCTTCGTGCTGTCCTTATTGCTTCTTCTATTAACCTTTCTTTAAAGTCTTCCGACGAGCAAGCTGCTATCATTAGTCAATTTCAATCTTTTTTAAATGGACTAGACTTTTCAACTCAAATAGTCATGCAATCAAGGAGATTAGACATAAGACCTTACTTAGGAATGCTTGAAGAGAGGTTAAAAACTCAAAACGAAAAACTTTTAAAAATACAAACAAAAGAATATATAGATTTTATTAGAGCTTTTACTGATGAAGTAAATATCATGACTAAAACTTTTTTTGTAGTTGTACCTTATAGCCCAACAATACTCAAATCAAGTGATGGATTACTTGATAAAATAATAGGTGGTGGAGAGCAAAAAAAAGCAGTTGAAAATACAAAAAAAGCACTGGATATGGCATCTTTTGAAGAGAAGCGTAGCCAACTAGACCAAAGAGTTAATGTTATAATTTCAGGACTTGGTGGACTTGGTATTAGAAGTAGTCAGCTAACAACAGAAGAAGAGGTGGAACTATTCTATAAAACCTTCAATCCAGGAGATATTAGTAGGGGAATTAAATTGCAATAACATGGGTATATTTTCATCATTATTTGGAAAAAAGAACGACATAGCAAAACCTAAAAGTATGGTTATGCCTGTTTTGCCTACCGAAATATACAAAGCTGCTGTTTTAGAGCTCCAAGATATTATCGCTCCATCTGCATTACAAATCACCCCAAAGTCACTCAACCTTGGAGATAAAATTGCTCGTACTTTCTTTGTAATATCTTATCCAAGATACCTTACTGACAACTGGTTTTCACCAATAATAAACTTAGATAAAGTTTTTGATGTTTCAATATTTATCCACCCAATAGATACTGTAGACGTACTTCATACTTTTCAGAATAAGGTTGCTGAAGTTCAGAGTCAAATATCTATTCGTGAATCAAAAGGTTTGGTTCGTGATCCGATGCTAGATACTGCTTATAGAGATTTAGAAAGTCTTCGCGATAACTTGATGCAAGCACAAGAAAAAATGTTTGATGTTGGTCTTTATATAACAGTCTATGCTGACAATGAAAATGACTTATTTAAAATAGAAAGTGAGATTAAATCTCTCTTGGAATCAAAGCTCATATACCTAAAACCAGCACTATTCCAACAAGACGAGGCTTTTAAGAGTGTGATTCCCCTTGGCACTGATGTACTTGGAATACATCAAAAGTTAAATACTGAACCCCTTTCAAGCCTATTTCCTTTTGTTTCTTTTGATCTAACGTCAGATAAAGGTATTCTTTACGGAGTGAACCGCCATAATTCTAGTCTTATAATATTTGACAGATTCTCTCTTCCAAACTACAACTCAATAACTTTCGCTACTTCTGGTGCAGGAAAATCTTATGCTACAAAGCTCGAAGTTATAAGGACACTTATGTTTGATACTGAGGTTATAGTTATTGACCCAGAAAGAGAGTATGAATATTTATCAGAAGCTGTTGGTGGAAGATATTTCAACATTGCCCTTTCTTCTGATCACCATATCAATCCATTTGATCTTCCGATTCCTACAGCAGATGAAACACCAGCAGATGTTTTGCGTGCAAATACTATAAACCTTGTCGGTCTATTTCGTATAATGCTTGGAGGTCTTACCCCAGAGGAAGATTCAATAATAGACAGAGCAATAACTGAAACTTATGCTTTAAAAGATATTACCCCGGAATCAAACTTTGCAAATATTGAACCTCCACTTCTAACAGATTTCGAAATGGTTCTAGCTGGTATGGAAGGAAGTACTTCGTTAATACAACGTTTAACAAAATTCACTCACGGATCTTGGGCTTCTTTTTTGAACCAACCTTCAAACGTAGATATAAATCGTAAATTCGTAGTATTCTCAGTTCGAGATATGGAAGATGAACTAAAACCTGTAGCTATGTATATAGTTACGCATTATATATGGAACGCGGTTCGTAAAAATATTAAAAAGAGACTACTTGTAGTTGATGAGGCTTGGTGGATGATGAAATCCGAAGACACTGCTTCTTTCCTCTACTCAATCGCAAAACGTGGTCGTAAATACTACCTTGGTCTTGCTACTATTACTCAAGATGTGGGGGACTTTATGAAAAGTCCTTATGGAGTGCCAATTGTCACAAACTCTTCTATACAATTATTACTAAAACAATCACCGTCAACTGTGGATGTACTTCAAAAAACTTTCAATCTAACAGACGAAGAAAAATACTTACTTCTAGAAGCTAATGTTGGAGAGGGTATATTCTTTGCTGGACTCAAACACGTTGCAGTCAAAACTATTGCTTCATACACTGAAGACCAGATAATTACATCAGACCCATCTCAAATACTAGCTATCAAGAAAGCAAAGGACGACCTAGCTCAAGCTAATAAACAATAGGGCTAAATTGGCAATCCAAAGTAAGTTATCATATAATATATAAGTGATTATTTTAAAAATGAAAAACGTAGTTTTTGGACTATTAATGCTTGGTTTTTTGCTAGTTCCTAATATACCAACAAATGCTTCTGAAATAGGATTGCAAGATTCTGATATAGATGTAACTACAATACCAGAAAACCCTGAACCATATCAAAATGTGACTATAAAAATATCTAGTTATACAACTGATTTAAACAAAGCATTTATCGAATGGCGCAATGGCTCCCAACTACTTCTCTCTGGATATGGGAAGCTTTCTTATTCGTTCCAAGCTTTAGGGCCTGACCTTGCAACTGATTTTTACATCACAATCACTCCTCCAGATATTGAAGATAAATTTACAAAGAAGGTTACCATAAAAACTTCTGAGGTTGAGCTTTTGTGGGAAAGCACAGGATCATACACCCCGCCTTTTTATAGGGGTAAATCTTTTCCATCACGAGAAAGTACTATAAAAGTAGTAGCAGTTCCAAATACAAACACTATAAAGCAAGGCAAGGGGAATATTACATATAGTTGGAAAAATGACGATAACGCTGTTCAAAACGCTTCTGGTTATGGAAAAGATTCCTATGTTTTCTCAAATGATCAGTTAAAAACAAAAGAGAATGTATCAGTTCAGGTTTCATCGGTAGATGGAAAATATAACGCAGTCAAAACAATAGAGATACCTATTGTTAACCCAAAAATTATATTTTACAAGAAGTCACCTACTGAGGGAGTTTTATACAACAACGCTTTAACTGATGGTACTTTTATAACAGAAGACGAGGTAACACTTGTTGCTGAACCATATTTCTTAGCTTTGGGTGGTAATGAAGTTAGTTTTTCTTATGATTGGAAAATCAATGGCGAAAAAATAGATACTCCTTCTAAAAAAACAGAATTAACTGTTAGACCAGCAGCTCGCGGTGGTTATGCTACTATTGATTTGGTT
>JBGAUR010000027.1:0-7976 GCA_044228545.1 Minisyncoccia bacterium
AGATAGCATTATTGACAGCATTGCTGGCGATTGTGACTATGATATGGTGTATGATAGCACTATGAGCTATCTTGATACGTTTACCCGATTGATTAAAAAGCTAAAAGACAACAACTATATAATATTTGTGGTTTACTTTTCATGAATTTATTTTATATATAAGAATCCTATAATTAATCCAACTAATATACCAGTTAATATATCAAAGAATGTGTGACCAGATATATCTAGTGTTTTTTGATCTGCTCCTCTTATTATCTCTCGTTTTCTATCTGCTATTAGATTATACATAAATATAATAGATACTATGGTACAAAACATAAAGACAGAACTCGATCCAATATCTCTGTGTAAAAGAACTAGATTACTTACTAATACAGCAGAGTGTGCACTCGGAGTCCCAGTAGCCCATATGAAAACCCATAGAAAGTTTTTATTATCTTTATGGTTAAAGGTTAACCTAAAAATAAATTTAAGTAATTGACTTACAACTAGTACTATTAAGGTTAAAATTATGTAATTCATATTATTTTACTATTTTAATTTATTAACTATCTTCATAAACTGGTCATTTCGATCATACTCGTTATTAAACATTCCAAATGAAGCAAAGGCCGGGGAGAATAATACTATATTACCCTTTCTAGATAATCCTGATGCTAGCTTTGCCGCTTCTTTTATACTATTTACTAATCTGTATGGGGTTTTGAGTTTATTTTTACTAATAAGCTTATCTGTGCCTGTACCTGAAAGCAGTATCACATCTTTACAGTATTTATTTATAACCTTAATTAAATTATCAACTTCGAGTCCTTTGTCTGCTCCACCAGCTATAAGTATAATTTGTTTTCTTTTAGTATTTAAACCTAATGCTTCAATTCCTGCCATTGTTGCCTCGGGTGTTGTAGCGTTGTTGTCGTTGTAAATCTTTACACCCTTAATTTCTTTAACAAATTGAAGCCTTCCTTCTACACCCTTAAAGTTTTTTACTGCTTTTTTTATAGCACTATCTGGGATTTTAAATAACTTTGCTACCTGCACAGCGCAAGCAAGATTTTCCCTTTGGTATTGCCCTGGAACAATAAAATTATACTTTTCTACATCTTTTGCTTTAGCAACCACTAATCTGCTGTTTATTTTAGGTATAAGTTTTTTCACTCCGGGACGAATTACGAGAGTATCACCCTTTTTCTGATATTTAAATATATTTGCCTTATCAGCAAAATACTTTCGCATATCATCTTTATAATAATTCATATGGTCTGGCATAAAAGAAGTAAATACTGAAATCTGTGGAGAAATTTTTGAATCACCAAATCCTTGTAGTTGCCATGAATCAAGTTCAAGGACTACAATGTCGCCTTGTTTTACTTTTGAAAGAAATGGTAAAGTAGCTCCACCGCGAACATTGCCACCTACATATACCTTTCTTTTTAAGAATTTTTCATTTGCTTTTAATATCTCATATATAAGAATAGAAGTCATTGATTTTCCACGAGTGCCAGTTATGCCGACCACAACTACATCCTTTGTGATCTTTGCAAATAGTGATGCATCCATTTCAACTGGTACATTATTTTTCTTTGCTTCTTTAATATAAATAGAATCAAGTGGAACTCCAGCAGCTTTGATAACCATTTCTCTATTTCTAAAATCCTCTAATCTATGTCCACCAAGAACATATTTTATTTTTTTATATTTACTGAGTTCTTTTATAGAAGACTTTAGTTGTTCTTTGGTTTTTAAATCAGTAACTGTCAGATCTGCCCCGCATTCAGCTAAAAATTTTGTATAAGCAATACCACGACCAAGAAGACCTAGTCCCATGACTGTAATTTTTTTACCTTTGAATATCTCTTTATATTCATTCATAAATTTATATTATCACATAATAATAAATTGATTGAGCTTTACTTATTTTGTCAATTTAGTAATGTAATAAATAAGGCATTTTAAAGCCTATTATATGGCTAAAATAGATTCCGCTCTTCCTACGGCAGACAAGGACAATGTTATTAATCCAAATGCAAGAAATTGGCCTTTGAACTCAATCAACCAATTTGAGGATATAGGCACAGGCGACACATGTAACAACCCGCAAGCTTACGCTTCTTTACAAGAAACAGAACTGTGGTTGTTTCAAAGGAAATCATTGGATTATTAATTGAATCCTTACTTTACCTCACCCCTTATCAAGAGAAGCAAATACAACTCTCTCTTGTAAGGGGTGCTTTTTATTTGAAAGCTTTTTGTAATTCTTCTAAATCATCAAAGTGGTTTTTGACACCATGTACTTCTTGGTAATTTTCATGCCCTTTTCCTGCAAGCAAAATATAATCTCCTTCTTTTGCAAGTGAGACAGCTTTTTTTATAGCTTCATACCTGTCAGAAATAATATAAACTTTATCTTCATGCTTTTCTGGTAAACCTTTTTTCATATCTTCTAAAATATCTTCGGGTTTTTCGGTACGAGGGTTATCTGATGTAAGTATCAATATATCGCTCATATCATAACCAATTTTTGCCATTATTGGACGCTTAGTTTTATCTCTATCTCCACCACATCCAAACAAGGATATAACCTTGCCAGTACCCTTCATCTCATTTACGGTTCTTAAGACGTTTTCTAGTGCATCAGGAGTATGAGCATAATCAACTATACCCATAATACTGTTTTTACTTTTTACATATTGAAACCTTCCAGGGACTGGATCAAGCTTTTTTATTTCTTCCCGAACTTTTCCTCTATCTTCATCTAGTAGTACTGCAGTCGCATAGACAGTAAGAACATTGTAAGCATTAAACTCACCTATTAACTTTGTTTCCAGTCTTTCATTAAAGTCAGTATCTGTTTTCAACCCATAATAGTATTTGCGTGCGCGAGTACTAGAGAGAATATATTCTCCATTTGGATCATCTATATTTGAAAGTGTAAATACTTCAGGAGACAGACTATCAAAAAATGCTTTTTTAGCGTCACGATAATCTTCAAAAGTTTTGTGATAGTCTAAGTGATCAAGTGTGAGATTTGTAAACACTCCACCAGAGAAAAATAGTCCTGATATGCGCTTAAGTGCAACCGCATGAGAACTTACTTCAATAAAGCAATAATCACACCCAGCTTCTACCATATCGGCTAGTATTTTATTTAGAGTAACAGGATCTGGCGTAGTTCTCTCTGCTTCAAAAGATTTATCATTTATTTTATTTACTACTGTGCCGATGAGTCCTGCTTTCTGGCCAAGATTCATAAACAGCTGATGTAATAAGGTTGTTGTGGTAGTTTTCCCGTTTGTTCCTGTAACACCAATCAATTTTAGATGTTCAGAGGGATGGTCGTAAAATGCGCTCGCGAGTCTTCCTGAAGCATCGTGAGTATCTTCTACTTTTATGTAAACAACTTCCTCTTTGTAACTTTTTAAATCTTTTTGGTGAACAATGACTTTAGCATCATTTTCAATTGCCTGATTTATAAAATCGTGCCCATCGGAGACATTCCCTACAATAGCAATAAAGACTCCTTCTTTTGAAATGTTTTTTGAGTTTATTGAAACAGAAGAAACCGATACATTAGTATCGCCTTTTATTTCAATTGTAGATATTTCTTTCAGTAATTCTTGTAATAATTTCATAAATTATTTAACCTTTTTCTGAAAACTTAATATTGCTTTCTCTATATCTTTAGATACTTTGCCAATTGATTGATTTCCATTTATTTTTTTAAGTTTTCCTAATTTATCAAAATAGTTAATTGTTTTAAAAACTTGATCTTTGTGCCATTTAATACGTTTTTTAATTATTTCTTTTGTATCAAAAACCTTATAGATTTCTTTCATATTTCCTTCTTTGCGTTTCAATGATCTTTTATAGACTTCCTTATCAGGAAGAGATAAGTAAATAACAAAAATATCTTGACCCTTTTGATTTAATATTTTCTTAGCTAATTGTGCTTCTGGTTTTAACCGTGGTCCACCAATAAAAATAAAATCTTTGTTTGTTGGTTTTTTGTCTATTTGTGATCTAAGAAATTTTTGCATCAAAACTGTTGGTAATGGTAAACCTTTCCCAGCAGTTCGTCTTGCCCATGTTCCATTTTTACTTTTTTCTTTAAGAAGATTTCTTGTATATACACCTGTTTCTATAGGTACTAGCGAGTACTTCTTCTTTAGAATTTCAGTTTGGGTTTCTTTCCCAGAGGCTATCATACCCATTAAAGCAAGGTTGAATCCCAGTCTTTTCTTTTTCATATACTTAAATCTATCATAAAAATGGTCAAATAAAAAACCTTATGATATAGTGTTTTTATGAAAATTCTCGCTATTGAGTCCTCTGCAGATGATACAGGTATAGCTATACTTGAAGTCAAAGAGGTGGCTAGTAACATAAAATTCAAAATACTAGCGAACAAAATACATACTCAGATAGATATACATACAGGATATGGAGGAATATTCCCTGTGATTGCTAAACGTGAACACGGAAGAAACATAATTCCCACAATGATAGCTGCACTTAAAGAAGCAAGGATGTTTAAAAAGGGTTCTCAACTAAATGAAAAGAAAAACGAAGAATTAGAAAAAATTTTAGAAAAAGAGAACGACTTATCTAAAATATTTATAGAATTCATAAACAGCGTAAAAAAACCAGATGTTGATGCTATTGCCGTAACTATTGGACCAGGACTTGAGCCAGCACTTTGGGTTGGTATAAGTACAGCGCGAGCACTTTCTCTTGCTTGGGATATTCCAATAATTCCAGTAAATCATATGGAGGGTCATTTACTTTCCCCTATTGTTCAAAAGGGGAAAACATTTACTTATAATAAAAAAACTTTCCGTTTCCCAGTTCTTTCTCTACTAATATCTGGTGGCCACACTGAGCTTGTGCTTTTGAAAGAATTCGGTAAATACAAAGTAATAGGTCAAACACGCGACGATGCGGCTGGTGAAGCATTCGACAAGGTTGCTCGCATGCTCGGACTTCCCTACCCAGGAGGACCAGAAATATCGAAACTTGCTGAAATCAAGCGATCAGAAAAAAATTATGTAAATACGGTTGTTTTACCTAGACCAATGATATACTCAAAAGATTTTGATTTTTCTTTCTCTGGTTTAAAAACTGCAGTGCTCTATTATATACGTGACAACGGACCACTAAACGATAAAATGAAATCAGATATTGCCAAAGAATTCGAAGATGCAGTGATAGAAGTACTTGTAACAAAAACTCTAAAAGCAATGGATAAATATAATATAAAAACCCTGATGCTTGGTGGTGGAGTATCTGGCAACATGCATTTACAAAGAACACTAAAAAAACAAAAAAAGAATATGGGGAAAGATTGTGGTTTGCATTTTCCAACAAAAACTCTAAGTACAGACAATGCTCTTATGATCGCTATTGCAGGATACTTTGAATATAAGAATAAGAAATTCTTTAAGTATAGTAAAAAACTCAAAGCTATAGGTAATATGTCCCTATAATATTGGAAATAGAGCCTTAAAATGCTATATTTTCTATATGAATACTGGCGAACCTAATATAGATCCTAAACTATTAAAACCTTACGATCCGGCTGGAACCGAAGACAGGATATATAAACTATGGGAAGAAAGCGGGTTGTTTAATCCAGATATATGTATTGAAAAAGGATTTACAAAAGCAGATAGCGAAACTTTTTCTATGGTTCTTCCCCCTCCAAACGTTACAGGCACGCTTCATATAGGTCACGCCTCTATGCTCACAATTGAAGACATAATGACTAGATACGCGCGCATGAAAGGTATGCGTACTCTTTGGCTACCTGGAACAGATCATGCAGCAATCGCTACCCAATCAAAAGTTGAAAAGATTATAGAAAAGGAAGAAGGAAAAAGAAAAAGTGACTTGGGTCGCGAAGAATTCTTAAAACGTGTTGAGAAATTTGCTCAAGATAGCCACGATACAATTGTTAATCAAATGAAAAAAATGGGTACTTCAGTGGACTGGTCTCGCGAAGCATATACTCTCGACGATAAACGCAACCTTGCAGTCCGAACTGCTTTTAAAAAAATGTATGACGATGAGCTTATTTACCGAGGACACCGTATTGTAAACTGGGATCCAAAAGGTCAGACAGTTATCTCTGATGATGAGATAGTTTATAAGGAAGAGAAAACAAAATTCTACTATTTAAAGTATGGACCATTTACAATAGGTACAGCTCGCCCAGAGACTAAATTTGGAGACAAATACGTTGTAATGCATCCAGAAGACAAAAGATATGATAATTATAAAGACGGACAAACAATAGAACTCGAGTGGATCAACGGACCTATCACTGCAACTATAGTTAAAGATGAGAGTATAGATATGGAATTCGGTACTGGGGTTATGACTATTACTCCTTGGCATTCGGCTATCGACTTTGAGATTGCAGAGAAGCACAAACTAGACAAAGAACAGATAATAGATAAATACGGTAAGCTCCTCCCTATTGCAGGAGAATTTTCTGGTATAAAGATAAAGGATGCTCGAGAAAAAATAGTTGAAAAATTAAATGAAAAAGGTTTGGTTGAAAAGATAGAAGATAATTATGTTCACAACATTGCGACCGCAGAGAGAACTGAAGCAATAATAGAACCACAGATAATGAATCAGTGGTTTATAGACGTAAATAAACCAATAAAAGATCGCGAGGGTAAATCTTTAAAGGAATTAATGCTTGAGCCAGTAAAGAATAAAGATATAACTATTCTTCCAGATCGTTTTGAGCGTGTTTACTATAACTGGGTAGAGAATCTTCGCGATTGGTGTATATCAAGGCAGATTTGGTATGGGCACAGAATACCTGTTTGGTATAAGGGAGAAGAAATATATTGTGGAGTAGAAGCTCCAAGTGGTGATGGTTGGGCTCAAGATGAAGACACTCTTGATACTTGGTTTTCATCTGGCCTTTGGACATTTTCTACTCTCGGTTGGCCAGAGCAAACAAAAGATCTAAAAGATTACCATCCGACAACAATGCTTGAGACTGGATACGACATAATATTCTTCTGGGTTGCCCGTATGATACTAATGAGTACTTATCTCCTTAATGAAGTACCATTTAAAAACGTTTATTTGCATGGCCTTGTACGTGACGTAAAAGGAAATAAAATGAGTAAATCTTTGGGTAATATTATAGATCCGATCGATGTTGCACAAAAATACGGCGCTGATGCAGTAAGAATGTCATTAATAATAGGAACTGGTCCAGGCAATGACAGTAAGATGAGCGAGGATAAAATCAAAGGTTATAAAAACTATGCCAATAAACTTTGGAATATAACTCGCTTTATACTTTCAAATACAGAAGGTATAATTTATGATCAAAACTTTAATATTTATACAGAATCAGATAAAAAATTGATTGAAGAGAGAGATTTGCTTGTTAAAGAACTAACTAAGGAGATGGACGAATACAAATTCTATCTAGTTGGTGAAAAAATATACCAGTACACTTGGGCAAGATTTGCTGATGTTATCATTGAAGAAAGTAAGCCAATACTTTCGACGGGCGAATTAGACGCAAAAAATTCAAGAGCTCAATTCCTATTAGATACACTAACCAAAGTAACTAAACTCCTCCACCCTTTTATGCCATTCGTAACTGAAGAAATTTGGTCAATGCTACCAGTCGAGAACAAAAAATTATTAATGGTAGAATCCTGGCCAAAATAAAATGACTGAACTTTTAAAAGATCCGAAAACATTAATTTACGCAATTCTAGGAGGTGCACTGCCAGCTATATTTTGGCTTTGGTTTTGGCTACGACAAGAAGACGATGAAGACCGTGAGCCCAAAGCTTTAATAATAGCTTCATTTATACTCGGAGCTCTTACTGTTCTAGTGGCCATATGGCTTGAGAAGTATTCTATTAGATTCATAAGTGGACACGTTGCTCAGGTTATTACTTGGGCTAGTATCGAAGAGATTGTAAAACTTGCTGGTGTAG
>JBGAUR010000028.1:0-7639 GCA_044228545.1 Minisyncoccia bacterium
TGTTTCAACAGAAGCTTTAGATAAATCTTTGGTTAATTCTTCTTTTCTTATAGATTCTATAATTGGAGAAAGTTCCTTTGATATTCCCAAACATATTGAATTATCCTTTCTTATAAGAGTTAGCCCTCTATTTTCTAGGGTTTGTTCCAATTTTAAAATGGCTTGATTTACTTCTTCTGTCCCAACCTTCAAAAGCTCTGCTATCTTGCTGATAGTCATGTCTTCACCTTTATAAAAAAGAAGTCCTTCTATTTTTGATTCAAGTTCCATATTATTGATTTTCTATATTTTCTTCTGCTTCGACTGCTTGCTTAGTAATGTTTATATCTTCAAAAGTATTATTTTGAACAACATCTATAATACCCTCACGAACTAATTCTAACATAGCCAGAAATGAAACTATAACATGAACTTTTAACTCTACTTCATTTTCTGGTTTATGGCTTTTAGCAAAATCTTTAAAAGATATATTGATCGCATTTTGAATTCTATTTGTTAAGCTGTTTATAACTTCCTCTATATTTATAACTTTCTTTACTTCAATTTCTGGCAGTTTTTCAACTTTTTTTGGAACATGAGCTAAAACATTATTAATAGAAGATAGCATTGAATCCACTGTTATCTGAGGATCTGGTGAAAATATGGCTTCATTCCATGTTTTCTCAAGTGGTCTAAATATTATACGTGCTCCAAAATTTGATTTTACATCCACGGTAGCGTTTTTGATTATTTGGTAGAGTTTTAATCTATTTTCAAGATCAGAAATTTTTTCTTCTTCATCTTCTGTTAAAGCGAGTGTCGGTAATAGAGATTTAGATTTTATTAGTATAAGTGTGGCAGCTGTAAGTAAAAAGTTTGAAACATCTGCAATATGAGTATTGTTTTCTCTTGTTGGTAGATTTCTTATGTATTTAATATAATCATCAGTTACTTGAGCAAGTGACACGTCATTCACAAAAAGTTTCCTTGATTCGATTAGAGAAAGTAGTAACTCTAATGGCCCTTCAAAGGAATTAGTTTTTACCTTATAAGTTATTGTGGAATTATTTTCCTCCATTTTTTATTTTATTAGCAACCCTAGTAAGCCACTCATCATCGGCTCTGCTATAGTCGTGTGAAGATATGTATCCTTCATATTTATCAAAAAATTTATCTATATGACTTACGCGTTGTTTCCATTCATCATTCTTTGTGCCATGCATTGGAAAAAGTTTAGCATGCATATGATTGACTCCAAAACCTTCAAATATCATACCAGTGCGGCCAACATCATCTAATCTTTCATCGAGCAACTTTCCGACTTTTTTTGATGCTAAAACTAAACCTGTTAAGACATCATCAGGTAAATCAAAAGCATAACTATCATAGTGATCTTTTGTAACAACTACTGTAAAACCTTCAGTATTTGGAAAAAAATAGTCAAAAAAGCTAGATATTTTTCATCTTCCCAAACCTTATATGCTGGCGCAGTACCATTTACAATTTTACAAAAAATACAATCTTCCATAATTAATATCCGTCACTATTAAGTTTCTCATCAATTCTGTTCATATCTCTTGGGAACATACAAGCCTCACGTATATTTTTTAAACCAAGCAATTGCATAGTTATACGTTCTGCTCCAAATGCAAAACCTCCTTCGGGTGGCACACCGTATTTAAAAGCTTCTAAGAACATTTTAATCTTTTCTGGATCCATATTCCATGTTTTTACATGTTCCATGAGCTGGTTATAATCATTGATTCTCCTACCTCCAGAGAGCCATTCAACTCCACGACAAATCAAATCCATACCTTCGTTAAACTCTGGATTTTCTGGATTTGGATAAACATAGAAAGGTTTCTTGCGAGTTGGATATCCGTAAATAAACACAAAGTCTGAACCTGTTTCTTCTTTTATTATTTCGCATATTTCCCTTTCATCTTGCGGGTTTGTATCTTTATCACCTCTTACATCACGTCCAGTTTTCTCAAATATTTTTTGCTGTACTTCAGAAAGTGTGAGAGTTGGTGTTTTATCTATCATGACTGGTAATGTCGCATCTAGTATTTTTAGATGTTCACTATTTTTTGATTTAACTTGCTTAAGAATGTGCCGAACAGTATTTTCAGCCATATCACGTACATCTGTCCAAGAATCAATAAAAGCCATCTCAGCGTCAAGCGATACTATCTCTGTAAGGTGGCGAGTAGTAGAAGATGGTTCTGCACGAAATACTTTATTTACAGAAAAACACCGCTCAAATGCAGACATGACAATTTGTTTATAGAGCTGGGGTGATTGAGTAAGATATGCTTTCTTGTCGAAGTATCCGACTTGGAAAACTTCAGCGCCACCTTCTGCAGTTGCAGGAGTGATAGCAGGTGCTTGGAATTCAAAGAACATGTTTTCCTTCATAAATTCACGGAACGAGTCAATAATTGTTTCTTGCACTTTAAAAACTGCTTGAACCTTAGGCTGTCTAAGTACCAGTGAACGATTATCAAGTTCAGTTGTAAGTTCAAGATTGTATCCATCAAGAGACATGTCAAAGGGTAACGTTGCGGCTTGTGATAGTACCTCTACTTTGGTTATTTCAAGTTCTATATCTCCATTTTGAACACCCACCTTTATATTTTTTTCAGGTCGTTTGTTCACTATACCTGTAAGTTTAACAACCCATTCTATACGAACTTCTTTTACCTGTTCTATAGCTTCAGTATGATTTGGTAAAACGACACATTGAACAAGTCCGGTCATATCACGCATATCTATAAATACAAGTTTGCCTTGATCTCGACGAACGTTTACCCAGCCCGCGATCATGACTTCTTTGCCGACATATTCACTTAAATCTTTTATATATATTCTATCTTTCATATTTATATGAGTTTAGAGAAAACAAAAATCGCCTCTCCAAACGTATTAATAATAATACATTTGCAGGGGCGATCTTTGTCGCGGTGCCACCCTACTTTTCGACTCATTTATAACTGTTTCGTAGTTTATACGAGGGAGTCTACTAGCTTTTTTAGGCTTTCTTTCCCTACCTCCCCAGTGTCAGCTGGTTCAAAGGCGTAAATTCATAATATCACAAAAAAATTAGAGAGTCTAATGGAGATCCATCGCTATAACAAATTCGTAAGGAATAGATATTATAAAAGTAATGCCTACAATAATCCAATAAAATGGCGTAAAAAGGTAATAAGTTGTTTTATCTTTATGCTTCATACTAAAGTACCATTTTTGAACTGCTAGATTAAAATTATTTATCGGTATATAGATTATTCCCAGAGCAACAGTGAGAATAATGCGTATAAATTTAACACTCTTTATGATTAAAAGAATTGCTAAAATTACTATTATCCATTTTAAAATTATGAAAAACATAGATTATATACTTACTCCAATATTATCACGTACTAATTGCATTTTTTTCTCAGCTATTTTAGATGCCTTTTTACCTCCATTTTTTAATATGTGGCGGACTTTATTTAGATTCTTTGCATATTTTTCACGCCTTTCGCGCATAGGTCTTACCAAACCCAATACTTCTTCAAGCAACATTTCTTTTGATTCTTTATAACTCATACCACCCTTTCTATATTTATCTCCAAGTTCTTTTAAATCTTTTTCACTTAAGAAAAGTTTGTGCAATGAAAAAATATTACAAGTTTCTGGATCTTTAGATTCTTCGGGAGTTTTAGAATCAGTAACTATGCTCATGACTGCTTTTTTTATTTCTTCATCTGTTCCAAAAAGTGGAATGGTATTCTTGTAACTTTTGCTCATTTTTTGCCCGTCCGTGCCTGGTACTGTTGCAACTTCTTTCATAATTAGTTCCTTTGGCATCACAAAAGTTTCTCCGTAGAGATTATTAAATTTTTGAGCTGTATCACGAGCGTACTCAACGTGTTGTTTTTGATCTGAACCAACCGGAACTATTTCTGGGTCATAAAGTAAAATATCAGCGGCCATAAGCATTGGATAATTAAAAGTTCCAACATTTATCTCTTTATTTTTTGCTTCAGCATCTTTATATGCATGAGCTCGCATAAGGTAAGGCATAGTTGTAATAGTGTCAAATATCCAAGCAAGTTCAGTATGGGCGCTAATATCTGATTGTTTAAATATAACAACTTTTTTAGGATCGAGACCTATGCCCAAATAATCGAGAGTAACGCCTAATATATTTTCCTCCATTTCCTTTTTGTTTTGGATAAAGTTGAGAGCATGGTAATCAGCTATCATAATGAAAGCCTCATAATCCTTCTGTAAATCAACAAATTGGCGCATGGCACCAAAATAATTTCCAATATGTGGGGCTCCGGTAGGTTTGACTCCAGAAAGTAAACGTTTTTTCATAGCTTAATAATAACAAAAAAGCATTAGTTTTGCACATTTTACCCACATATTTATTCTAAAAACAGTGATTTAGTAGTTCCATAACTATGTTACAATGACTCACATGGCAGACAGAAAAAACAACCTTCGTATACCTCCTCAGAGTATTGATTCTGAAAAAGCAGTTCTCGGGTCAATAATGCTCCGACCTCAGGCTATTCATGAGATTAGCGATGTTTTAAGTATTGATTCTTTTTACACCACCAAACATGGTCAGATTTATAGCATCATGCTTGAGCTTTCAAGTAAAGGTGAGCCTATCGATATTTTATCTGTATCTCATAAGTTAAAAGAAAAAGGATTGCTTGATCAGATAGGTGGGACAAATTATTTAAGTGAGCTTACAAATTCTGTTCCTGCATCAACAAATATAAAACACTACGCAGATATTGTTGCTAAAAAAAATATTTTAAGAAAAATAATTGATGCAGGAGTTGATATATCTGAGCTCGGATTTAAAGAAGAAGTTGAAGATGTTTTTGAAATCCTCGATCAAGCAGAAAAAAGAATGATGGGTATTAGCAACAATAGTGCTAGTGGCCACGCTTTCCAATCCCTAAAAGATAGCTTACCAGAAGCTTGGGAGCGCCTTGAGCGTTTGCACGAAAGTAAAGGTGAGCTGCGTGGAGTGCCGACAGGGTTCCATGATCTTGATCAATATCTTTCAGGACTTCAAAAATCCGATCTTATAATTCTTGCAGCTCGTCCTTCTATGGGTAAAACAACACTCGCCCTTGATATTGCTCGCCAAGCTGCACTTACTCATGGAACACCTACAGTTATATTCTCACTTGAAATGAGTACTCAGCAACTGGTAGACAGGATGCTCGCTGCTCAATCTAGGGTAAACGCTTGGAATCTAAGAACTGGAAATCTTTCAGCTGAAAATGAATTTTCTAAAATACGTGATTCGCTAGACAAATTATCTCGTGCACCTATCTTTGTAGATGACATGGCTGGTAACTCAATTGTTAGGATGCGATCTGTATGCAGAAGGATTAAAGCAGAGCACGGAATCGGGCTTATTATTGTAGATTACTTGCAACTTATGTCTACTGCAAAAAATTACGATAGTATGGTAAACCAAGTTACAGAAATATCAAGATCATTAAAAGGACTTGCTAAGGAATTCAATGTACCAGTTATAGCGCTTTCCCAGCTTTCACGTGCAGTGGAGAGTCGTGGAGGTCGCCCAAGACTCTCTGACCTACGTGATTCAGGATCTATTGAACAAGATGCTGATGTAGTTATGTTTATTCATAGAGAAGATAAAGGTAAAGATGAATCTGAACGTACAAACATTGCTGAAATATTAATTGAAAAACACAGAAATGGACCGGTTGGTAAAGTTGAGCTTTATTTTGACGAAAAGTTAACAACTTTTGTAAGTATAGAAAAAAGTAGCATTAATAGCTTTTCATCTTCAGCTCGTGAAGTTGGAGATATAGATCAATTCTAATGAACCCAATAGAAAAGTTGTCTCAAGCTTTTAAAGAATTTCCTGGTATTGGTGAACGCCAAGCAAAGCGTTTTGTATATTTTTTACTCCATAAAAATCCAAGCTATGTAAAAGAACTGGGTGATGAGATTCTTGCGCTACGCAATTCTATAAACCAATGTCCTTCCTGTTTTTTATTCTTTCAAGGTACAAAGGGTTCAATATGCGAAACTTGTAGTAATAGTAAAACTGACAATACAACTCTTATGATAGTAGAAAAAGATGCAGATTTTGAAAGTATAAAGCGAAGTAAAAATTACAGTGGCTCATACTTTATATTAGGTGGACTTGTTCCTATAGTAACTAAAGATACTCCTACTTTTGTTAGAACAAAAGAATTAATAAATAAGGTAGAGGATTTAAATAAAAAAAACGTTCTAAAAGAAATCATAATTGCGTTATCTCTAAATCCACAGGGTGAGCATACCGACATGTATTTACGAGAACTTTTATCCCCTCTTCAGAAAAAGTATAATTTTAATATTGTATCTCTTGGCAGAGGACTATCAACTGGAACCGAACTCGAATATTCTGATAGTGAGACAATTAAAAATGCTCTAAAAAATAGATCGTAATAAATAAAACCCCTGGATTTCAGGGGTTTTATTTTATAGCTGAGATTTTAACTTCTATAAATGGCTGTCTGTGACCATTGCGCTTTAAATAGCGACTTTTTTGTTTATATTTTACAACTTTAACAGTTTTACCTTTTCCCATTTTCTGGAAAAGTGATTCAACCTTAGCATTTTCGATATAAGGTGAGCCTATAGTTGTATCTGTGCCATTATCAACAAGTAGGACTTTATCAAATACAATCTTATCTCCAACCTTAAATTCTCCATCCATTTTTTCCACTTTTAATACATCTCCAACAGCAACTTTATACTGTTTGCCACCTGTAAATATAACAGCAAATTCTGTATTTTCTGGCTTTTCTTTTTTTGTTGTTTTTTTAGCTGTTGCCATAATCTATATAAAAAACTCCATAATTACAGAGTTTCCACAGGTCATATATTACACAAAACCTTTGAAAAAAGCAAGTCTGACGTTATAATGGCTCTATATGATATCAAAGTACACTTATAAAGGATTAGTATGGATTGATTTAGAATCTCCTACAGAAGAAGAAATCCTACACATAATGGAAGAGTATTCAATCCCGATTTTAGTGTCAGAAGAATTACATAACCGAAGTCCACAGTCTAGAATAGATTTGTTCCCAAATTTTATATATCTAATAATGCACTTCCCTAGAGTTTCGCATCATAGAAACAAAGGAGTTGAACAAGAAATCGATTTTATAGTTGGAAGTAAATTTATTATAACTACTCACTACGAATTTATCGAACCATTGCACGAGTTTTCAAAAACATTTGAAGTTGACGCTATTTTAGAAAAACGTATAGATATAGACCATGCTGGATTTTTGTTTTATCACTTAATAAAGACCCTATATAAGCACTCACGATATGAATTGAATGATATGAATTCTTTGTTAAGAGAGACTGAAAAAAATATTTTTGACGGACAAGAAAGTAAGATGGTTGTTACGATTTCGAACATAAATCGAACATTGATAGATTTTCGTCAAGCTCTACGATTCCACAAAGAAACTCTAAACCAATTCGAGTTTGTAGCCAAAAAATTCTTTGGAGAGAATTTTAGCTATTATTTGACCTCTATAATAAGCGAATATACCAAAACACAAGATATATTGGATAGTCATAAAGAAATCTTAGATGATTTAAGAGATACAAA
>JBGAUR010000028.1:7649-7945 GCA_044228545.1 Minisyncoccia bacterium
ATATAAAAAAATAAATTTTTTTTTTTTTAATATAAACACACGACTCCCTTCTTGCAAGTAAGAGTACTCAAACTATTACTCTGTTAACTCTTATTACCTTCTTAACATCTCCAATTATCCTAATTTCAAGTATATTTGTAATGGATACAACATTTGTAAAAGAAAAACCCACCGAATTTTATTCAATAGTAATCGCGATGCTCATACTTAGTGTTCTTGCGTTTATATATTCAAAATACAAGAAATGGCTTTAAACATATTTAACACCTTATCTAGGTCAAAAGAAGAATTTAAAC
>JBGAUR010000029.1:0-7443 GCA_044228545.1 Minisyncoccia bacterium
GTTGCATTTTCATTTTCTCCGTATGATATTGTTCGTCTTTTTGCTTTTTCATGAAGTGAGTAAACTGCTTCATCATCGTGATTTAGAATAAGAGTTCCATTTTTCTTGAGCGCAAAGGCAAGCGAACTTTTTTCTTCAATAATCTTATCAACGCTTCCAAAGAATTCCACATGTACTGGTTTATCTGGAAACCTAGTTACTATCACAATATCTGGCGCAAGCCATTTTGTAACATCTTTAATATCATTTGGCTTACCAGCACCGACTTCAAGGATGAGCCACTCTGGGTATTCTTTTTTCCAAAGAATAAGTAGAAATCCTTTTAAAATATTCTCAAGCCAAACTGTCGGACTATTCCAACCATTTGGAACTCCGAGGATAGTGAGAGGAATACCTATCTCGCTGTTATAACTCTTGTCACTTTTTCGAACTACTTTAAATTTCGATAGAACTGTAAATATCGCATCTTTGGTAGAAGTTTTCCCTACTGATCCAGTAATTGCAATAATTTTTGGCTTATAACGTAAAAGCACTAGACGTGCCTGCCAGGTTAAAATCTTTACAATAATTTTTTTAAATATTTTTTTCATTATCTATCTGGTGGGACGTCGTAATAATTCATTAAGAACTTTGTTATATCTATAAAAGGTGGGATGAGGGTCTGTGAAGCATACTTTACTTCCTTTGGATTTTTTAAAAACATAAAAATCAAAAATTTAGGTTCATAAGCTGGGAAGTATCCGTAGAACGAGTGCATATGCCTATCTGTATAATACCCTCTTCCGTTATCGAGTGCCACTTGCCCTGTACCAGTTTTTGATGCAACACTATAATGCGGAAACTTGTGAGCACCATTGTCGTAAGATTCAAAAACATGAACCAACATCCTGGAAATTGTATTTGATGTCTCTTCTTTTATTATACCTGATCTTGTAATTGGATGATCTATCATTTTTGATAATCCATCGTCGTATCTAATCTGTTTAACAACGTGCGGACTTATTAGGTTCCCTCCGTTAGCTATTGCCGAAAAAGCTCTGACAGCTTCGATAGGAGTGAGGGCTATACCTTGACCGAAGGATGCATTGGCGTATTCAATATCACGAGGACTCTCTAAGTTTTTTATAAGACCACTAGTCTCGCTCGGTAAGTCCACTCCTGTTTTCTCTCCAATTCCGTAGGCTTTCATGTAGTCACGCATATTGTCATGACCTAATTTGTTTTCAACAAAAACCATGCCTGTGTTTAAGGATTGATCTAGAACTGTCTGCATACTAGCAAGCCCTCGAGCTTTTTTGTCGAAGTTCATGATATCTTTTTTATTTACAGTTATGACACCTTTATCTATATATGTAGTCTCTGGTGTTACAACACCTTTATCGAGTGCTGCAGCCATAACAAGAGGTTTGATAACGGAACCAAATTCAAAAACATTCTCAACTATTGGATTTCGATAAACATCAAGATTAGAAACATTACCAAAGTCGTTTGGATCGAAATTCGGAAAGCCAGCCATAGCGTATATCTCCCCTGTTTGTGGATTGATAATTATCCCACCAGCCTGGTCAGCACGCCAAGTAGAAAAAGCAGATTTAAGTTCTGTCTCAAGAGTATGTTGTGTTGCTGGTTCTATCGTAGTTACAATATCACCCTGACTGTTATTTGAATCAGAAATGGTATCCCGCAAATTTGAAAAGACTTCTGCAAAAAAATTCACATAGGCTTCATCTTTTGGTTTTGATAGAGTTTTGTCATAAGAACGTTCAAGTCCATATTGACCAAAACGATCATCTTCTTTATATCCTAGGAATCCGAGAGTCTGGGATGCCAAAGTTCCACCTGGGTAAAATCGCCAGTTGTCTTTGTATATAGAAACCCCTTTTATCCCGAGCTCACTTATCTTATCAGCTTGTTCTTTGGAAAGGTGTATAGCGACTTCTTCGTACGGATCATTCTTTTTTGAAGCACGAGTTATAAAAGTATCATGGTCCATCTCTATATATGGATCAAGGGCTATATACAAACCCTCAGGATCAGTAATATCTTTAGTATTTAATGCAACTTTAAAGCCAGTCGATATAGTAGCAGCTGCAACCAATGAAGCATCTTTCTTTGAGAAAAATATTGATCCTCTTCTAAAAATATCTCCAGATGGGGTTGCGTATTGTCTGTCGGCTTTCTCTGTATATAAATTTTTATGGATAATCTGAACAAAGAAAAGTTTGCCAACTAATATGATCGCAAAAACAAAAACAAATATGGATATTATCCTTATTCGTGATTGAAACAAAGGGGTCTTCATTATCGGACAGCTACACGTGAAGTATTGCGTGAAGCAAATATATTATCTTTTACATCGACAAATCCAAGTGATATTGCGTAACTTTTATCAATTTTGTTTGTAGAATTGAGATATGCGAGTTCTAGTTCGCTAACTTCACTACCGAGGTTTCTAACTGTTGCCTCAAGAGATTTACGAGCTAAAACATTGAAAGTGATGGAACCAATCAGATATATATAGACAATAGATAGGGTTATAATACAACTTATTAGAACGTTAAATATGATACGTTGAGTATTTTTATTTTGAACTATATCGTTGGTTATTACTTTTACTTTTGTCATATTTTTTCTATTATTCTTAATTTTGAACTTCGTGAACGTGAGTTTGATTTTATTTCATCCGTACTTGGTACTATAGGTTTTTTGGTAATAATATTTGCATATCCTTTTTGTTTTAAATCAACGAAAGCTTTTTTAACTATCCGATCTTCTAAACTATGAAATGAAATTATCGCGAGTCTGCCACCATTTGAGAGTCTATCGAAGCTTTTCTCGATCGCAGTTTCTAAATTTGAGAGTTCGCTATTGGTAGCTATCCTAAGGGCTTGAAATGTCTTTGTAGCTGGGTGAATCTTCATTTTTTTATAAGCCTTTCCGACAGCATTTTCGATTATCTCTACCAGGTCAAATGTTGTCTCGATTGGTTTCTTAGATCTTCCTTCTACGATTGCTTTTGCTATCTTCCTTGAGTACTTTTCTTCTCCAAAACCATAGATAATGTCAGCTAGTGTTTTTTCTTCCCAAGTGTTTACTATGTCTTTCGCAGTTAAGTCCTCATCTGTAGGATTTTTCTTCATAGTCATAAGTAGAGGTTCGTCTTTCATAAATGAGAAACCTCGACCTGCGACTTCTAATTGAAATGAAGAAATTCCAAGATCAAGTAGTATGCGGTCAACATGGACAATATTTAGCTCTTCTAAAACTTTATCCATATCTTGGAAACCAACTGTTCGAAAAATTGCATCATGTGGCAAGTCACCAATCTTTGATCGCGCGCGTTCTATTGCATCCTTATCTAAATCAAGACCGATAATCTTAACACCAGATCCAAAACGCTTGATAACTTCAAATGTATGACCTCCGCCACCGAGTGTACCGTCAACTAAGATATCGCCCGAGCGGATTGAAAGTCCGTTTATTGATTCATCGAGAAGTACAGGAATATGCATATTATTAAAGAACACCTATCTGCCCCAATTTATCTGCGAGGGCATCTGCCTGTTTTTCAACTACTTTCTTGTAATCGTTCCATGCCTTTTCATTCCAGATTTCTGCGCGATTCTGAACTCCGATGACTATCACTTTGTTCGTAAGACCTGAACGATTTTTTAAATTCTCCGGGATTAATATTCGTCCGTTGCCATCCACCTCTACTACGACGGCCTGACCAAACATAAATCTCGAAAAACTTCTATTGTCTGTTGCAAGCATTGAAGAATCTGATAGCTTGCTTGAAATTTTTTCCCATTCTTTTGTTGTAAAAATGGAAAGACAATTATCTAACCCTGGAGCAACCACAACACTCTTCCCCATTTCTTTTCGAAATTTTACTGGGAGTGACATTCTATTTTTGTCGTCTAATGTGTGGGTGTATTCTCCGATTAACATAAATAATTTTGTGAAATATTGTTTAAAATCTCATTTACCACTTTATCCCACTAGACTTAATTATAAACCACTTTATCCCACAATACAAACAAAAATACCCACTTGAACTGTGGATAAAATAATCCTTGACATATAAATTTTTATGTAGTACTATTATCTCCAATTGGTTCTTACGGTTCTCTAACGAAAGTAAAGGATACGTCCGCAAGAGAACCTGCTGGAGATAGTAGAAAGTAATATAGCTTGTGTAATTTATAAAATTTACTAAGCAAGAATTATAAGATTACTTTCTATGAAAAGCCTACTATGCTCAGAGATAGAGGGTTTCACAAACAGCCAAAGAAATAAAGCCACGCCCGGTTCTCCGGAGTGGCTTCTTTTATTCCTTTGGTTTCATCAATGGAAATAATTGAGTCTCACGAATCGGCTTATCTACCATAAATGAAAATAGTCTTTCTCCAAATCCAAATCCGCAAGTCGGTGGCATACCGTGCTCAAGCATTTCTACGAATTCCCATTCGGGTTGCATTGCCTCTTCATCACCGCCTTCAATTAGTTTTTGTTGAATTTCAAATCTTTCTCTTTGATCAACTGGATCATTTAATTCCGAGAATCCATTCCCTACTTCAGAACCTGCGATAATTATCTGGAATCTTTCTGTGAGTTCTTTGTTGTCACTGCAAGCTTTTGCAAGTGGAGAAACAAGCTTCGGATGATGCACTAAAAATGCGGGGCCAGAAATATTTTTACGGCAGTACTTCCAAAGAGTATCCATGAGTCTTTCTCTATTGTCTCCATCGTACTTCACTCCAAGCTCATCCAATTTTTTCTTCATTTCCGACTCAGATGACTTCAACACATCTATACCAGTTTGTTTCAACACTTCACTTTGATAGTCTACCACTGGCCACTCACCTGAAAGATCAAATGTATGTCCACGAGTAGTAAACGTAGTTGTACCGAAAACTTCTTGTGCAATCCTTTGGTACATTTCTTGAGAGAGTTTCATTCCGTCTTTATAATTTGCATACGCCCAATAGAATTCCATATTGGTAAATTCTTGTAAATGCTCAGGGCTTGTGCCTTCGTTTCTATAAGCACGGCCTATCTCAAAAGTTTTTGGGAAACCGGCTGCCATCAGGCGCTTCTGCCACAATTCCCCTATTGATATACGCAAATACACATCTATATCAAAATCTTTATGATGAGTTTTAAAAGGATTTGCTTCAGCTCCACCAGTTGTAACTTCAAGAGTAGGAGTTTCTACTTCAAGAAAACCTTTTTCTTTCATGAAAGAGCGTGTTACTTCCCAAAAACGAGCTTTTGAATAAAAAAGATCTTTTAATTTTGGAGAATCAAGAATATCTAAATATCTTTTACGAAATCTTTCTTCTACATCCTGAAGTCCGTGCCATTTATCTGGAAGGGGCGCTAACGCTTTTGTAAGCATCCTCCACTTTTTAACTAAAATAGTTTGTTGCTCTGTCTTGGTTTTAAACAATGTACCAGTAACTTCAATAAAATCAGCTCCGTCAACAGTATCACGAAAAAGTGCAAAGAGTGAATCATCAAGTTCTCCCTTTTTTACTAAACCTTGAAAAGTATCAGTGCCATCATTGAAATTAAAAAATATGAGTGCTCCCTGTCCTCTGGTAATAAGAACTCTTCCGTCTAATGTTATCTCAGACTTGCTTTGTTCAAGGATATCAAAACCTACTATCGATTCAGCTATGGTATGGGTACGAAAAGATTCGGCTGTATATGGATCCATACCAACCTCTCTTAATTTTTCGATTTTTGCAATACGAGCTTCTCTTAATTCTTCTATTGATGCCATAAGTCTATTGTATATCAACAATAGTGTATTTGACTAGTCCTTTTGGGGTTGTGATGGATACTGAGTTACCCTTTTCTTTGCCGAACAATGCTTCTCCTAACGGAGATTTATTAGAAATTTTATTATTTGCCATATCTGCTTCTTCAGCACCAACAATACTATAAGTAGTATTTTCTTTACTACCTTCTTTTTTGACGACAACGTTTGTACCGATCTCAACTTTATTACTCTTGTGCTTTTTTACTACCACAGCAGCTTGAAGCATGTATTCGATTTGATTTATACGATCCTCAGTTTTTCCTTGATCTTCACGAGCTTGGTGATATTCTGCATTTTCAGAAAGGTCGCCAAGTGCTTTGGCGGCCTCAAGAGTCTCGAGAATTTCTTTTCGTTTGACGTTTTTGAGCCTATCTAATTCTTCAATTAAAGCCTTCTTTTTCTCTTCTGTTATGTAATGTATTTCATCCATAATCGGCATAGTATATATGGTTTTAATGTAAAAGTCAAAGACTATTTAAGGTATTCTGGGGTATAAACACTCATATAGTCGACTACTTCACTCATTACTCTGGTCGCATTACCAGATGCAGATTTGGGACCACGCTCCATCAAAACTGCGAAGGAATATTTTGGATTATCGTATGGGAAGAAACCAACTATCCAAGAGTTTGTATTTGTATTCCCAACTCCGATCTGAGCAGTACCAGATTTTGCAGCAACTTTAACTGAAGGTAAGTTCAGTGCAGTACCAGTACCTTCAGTAACTACTTGTCTCATGCCATCTTTAACTATTTTCATCATTTCTTTGTTTACTTCTATGTTTGTAACTTTTGCTTCCATCTCAGCATCAATAAGTCTTATATGAGGTGTAGGCATAGTGCCATCATTTGCAATACCAGCGACGGCGCGAGCCATTTGGAGTGGCGTAGTTTGAAATCCATACTGTCCGATCGCAGTGTTGTATGTGTCACCCACTCTCCAGATCTCTCCTTTGAATGTTTTTGCTTTCCAATCCGGAGTTGGTATTGTTCCAATCTTTTCACCAGGCAAATCTACCCCCGTCTTTTCTGCAATACCAAAAAGCCTAGTGTATTTATCTATATTTACTATTCCTAAACCTTTTTGATCTTGATATCCACCGCCTATTTCATAAAAATAGACGTCAGAAGATACTGCGATGGCTTTTTTCATATCTACATAACCGAAAACTCCATGGTCTTTGAAAATAGATTTTTTATCAGGGAAATACGGATTTGGAATTGAGATAGAACCATTGGAAAGTATTTGTTTAAGTGGTGAAATAACATTCTCAGCCAATGCTCCGTAGGCAATAAAAGGTTTAACAATAGAACCTGGGGTGTAGAGTCCAGAGACTGCTCTATTTAGAAAGACTTTTCTTTTATCTGAAAAATATCCGTTAATGACTTTCTTGTCTTGGCCTCTAGATACAGTAGTAGGATTGTATTCTGGGTAACTTGTTCAAGACAAGAGTTCACCTGTCTTTATATCCATGCTCACCCCTGCCCCACCTGAGAAAGATGCTGAAGCTGCCATAGAAGCTATGGAGTGATACATTTGTTTTTGAACCCTAGAATCAATTGAGAGTTTTACGTCCTCGCCTGCCTTTGGAGCTGAAACTGTATTCTCAGATTGTA
>JBGAUR010000002.1:0-33619 GCA_044228545.1 Minisyncoccia bacterium
ATTAAAATAGTGGTTTGTATTGTGTGTGAATCTTGTACATCAATTCCCCAATCTCTTCTTCATATGATTTTGCCTCTTGATAGCCATCCATCCATCCACAGGGACACTTGAACCAGAATTCATAAGTTTTTTGATCAATTTTCTTGCCAAATTGAGAAATTTTATGTCCTGAAAGCCTATGTTCGTCTGCCTTTTTACAAATTTTATGAATAAAACATTTTTCATAATTACTTTGCATCGGGAGAGGGGGTCATAAAAATTAGTTAAAGTTTTGATATTCTTTCTAAAACGTCTTGCGAAGTGTGACCATCAAACTCAGGGGCTCTATCTAAAGTTACAGCAAAATTGGTGTCGATCCATTTAGTCATAGGTAGATGATAAGTAATTTGTTCCCCTTTTTCCGTGAAAATACCTAACAGAAACCATCCATCCCAATTTGTACCATCAGAATGTAAAGCGCTTCTCCACACTGATATAGGGCCTGGATTCCGATTCCTAAAATTCTCTCTGGTTTCAGCTTCAGCCAATTTTCTACATAAAGCTAAATACAATGTAATGCGATGCTCATACAGCTCATCGAATGTGTGATAGCCATCAGAAATATCATTTCCTACAATTTTAAAAGTTTTCTCGCTTTTTTCGTTGGTGGGCATATTAAAATTGGTTAAAAAGGTAAATCCTCAGGTAACGGCTCGTCTATTACTTCACCACCCAAAACTTCAACTACTTGATTGACTTTCTTTCTACTTCTTAATTCTGCTACAACAACTCTCATAGCTTTTTCAAGTTCTTCAACACGTTTCTTTAATAAATCACTCTTTCTAGGCTTACTAAGTACATAAGAAGTTTTACCGTTATAGACACTTTCTTTTTGTGTATAGCCTGAAATATCTATACTTTGGCCGTCCTCCCATCCTCCCGTTTCACCTTCATAATCAAATATGGTGTACTTCTTATCACCTGCAAGAATGTTGACTAATTCGTAGTTTTTACCTTTCTTATCGGTTTTAGCATTCCGATATATTTTTTTGATTACAATATTCATAAAATCTTACTTAAGAATAAAAATATCAGGATAATGTTCAAATTTTGGCTTAGCATTTGGATAAATTAGATCAAATGTTTTATTAAAATGCTTAAATTGCTCAAAATAAGGCATTGGATCATATTCTAAAAATGAATATCCGGCTTCAGTTTTATTTCCTAAATGAAGAATTGCTGTTTTATATTCAGGATTTGTGCAAGACCAATATCCAGAGTTTTGGATTTTATGTTTATCATGTACTTGTGAAGAAGTTTTGTAGTCGATTATATAAATACCTTTATATTCTTTTTTACCTTTTTGATAATTTAATTCACATTTTAAATCCCGTGTACCAGCAAAATTCAATTCATGATTAACAAGCATCTCTTCACTCGCTAAAATTTTGGGTTGAAACTCTTTATACCAATCAATGAACGCTTGAACACATCTTTTAATTTTTAAAGACATTTCAAAAGTTTCTATTCCTTTAAAGTCAACATTACCAATATTTTGCAATAAAGTATCAATAATCATGTGTACTTCGGTACCTTCCTCACCAGCTTTTTCAAAAATAGCTTGGCCGCCGAGTCCTTGTTCACGAATCCATTGAATTAAAAAGGCATCTTTAGGGTACACAGCATCGATTTTAGTGGTACAAGACGGACGAATCCATACTTGCACACCATTTTCATCTACACCTTCGTAAAACCTCCAGCCATCTATTGAATTGTCTATGCGTCTAATTATTATATTCATAAATTATTTATTAAGTAATTCTAAGGTATTCCAATCATAAGCTTCTTTTGACATATAAAGCCCGTCGTTCTGTAAATCCTCTGGTATTTTGAACTGCTCCCATCTACCACCAAACTCTTTATTTTGCTTTACCCTAAATTTAAATTGCTTTTTCATAAAATTATTCAATTATAGTGTTAGAAGGTTTTTGTATATCTCGCTCAATTGATCCTATTTTTTGAATGAGCATATCAATGTCACAATCCTCAGCCAGAGCTATTACTTCGTCCTCATCAGTTACAACCTCAAATCTGAATCGATACTTAGGTGGCAATAATTTTTCAAATGCTTCTATCGAATCTCCAAATAATCCAGCTATAGGTTTTAATTTTGACATAAATAAATTAGTTAAGAAGTGTCTTTATATTATTCTAAGTATATCCTACAGTCAATATATTACTATTGACATATTATTCTCCATTTTTTATTTTTTCGATTGCTTCATTTTTAGCCATTAAATAACCATTTATGTAGTGACCTGAGAAATTTGGATCGATTTTCATTTTTTTTATTATTTCAATATCTTTATTCATTTGACAAAATGCAGCTTTTAAAGAAATTTGATGAGTATCATCGAAAATCATTTTAAAATTAATTATGATCTAAAATTTCTGCTTCACCATCATCCTCACCAAAAAATAATTCTACAAAATTAATACTATTACTGCCGTCTTCATATGCTAGACTTTTTATATATTCCACAAATTCTTTTCTGGCTTCATCACCCGAATCTGAATTAAACCACCCCTCTTTACTTCCATCTGGAGCAACAAAAAAAGAATGATAATCATTAATCGAACTTCTTATAATTTCACTTACAAGACTTTCTGCATGTGGTAAATGTTTTTTAAATACTTTTCTCGCCTTACGATGAACAACTTTTAGTTTCTCTTTATCCCATGAAACTACAACTATAGTATGATGTTTTATGTATCCCATAATTATATAATGCAAAGAAAACAATATTCTGGTGAAAACCATTTTTGGCCGTGTCCTAGATCGGTAGTAAGTTTTCGGCTGTTAGCTGTACAAGGGAAAGCTATATTTCCACACATTTTGCAGTCTGGATACTTATGGGGACGTTCAGAGTATATTTTACCTTCTGAGGTAGCTTTACGAAGTAATTGAGTAAAAGTTGGATACATAGTTATTGATTAATAAAATTAATTTTTAGTAATTTTTAATTTGAGAGGATTAAACAAAATTTTCTGCTTAATTAAATTCTTTTCCAATTTTTTAGGGTTATCAGTAACAAAACTTTCTACCTTGCTGCGTCCAGCCATCAGGTCAACCGTGTATTTGAGTTTATAATCATTCATAATAATTTATTAAGAAATAACAACATCATTATATATCTTAGTATATTCTATAGTCAATACTTTGCTATTTACAAATTTACTATTTAAATTTTGATGCAAACCTCTTTTTCAGTTCGTCAAGTTTCTCTTTAGTTATTGTTTTGCCTTGCGGAGCCTCTAATTTCAAAGGCTCTGGTTTCTGAGGCGGTTTTACGTCCTTAATTGATTTTTTATTTATTATTCTACCTGAAGCAAGTTTAAAAAAATCGTTTTTCTCCCAACCATTATAAATTTTTTTATGCTCTTCAGGAGTAATTCTCACGGGTTTCTCCTCAGCATCCCAAAAAATAATATATCCAAAATTCATAAAGTTAAAGTTGAAGAAGTACTTTTAGGCTCAATAAATGCCTTTATTTCATTATAGACATATTTTATACGATTACAGTTTTTCCTCTTAAAACTATCTTCTAGTATTATGTCAAGCCTGCGGACAAATTCATCTTTCCCTATTTTTTCTAATAAGTTGACACAATGCTTTCCTATGTTCCTTTCGTTCACCGGATCTGCGAAACCTTGAATACCTATTTTTGACTTTAAGGCAATAAGCATGTTATTTATATCTTTATTGCCATAAACTACTTTTGTTGTGTTTTCAGCTTTAGCTGTATTTATATCTTTAGATATAAATATATTATGATTATTGTTATTATCCTTATTATTATTGTCTGCAGAATCTGCAGAGTCACTCTGCAATTTCTGCATAGTACCCTGCAGGTTTTGCATAGGTTCTGCAAATTTTGCAGAATGGACATCCTCTGTAATTTGTTGTATATTAGTACCAGAAACGAATTGACTTTCTTTACCATTGAATGCGATATACCAATCATGCTTATTTGACATAATCTCATTCCATTGATCTGTTGTACGCAAATATCCTTGTTCGTTTTTTTCTATAAGCGACTTTTTTATACAAACTTCTATTGCTGAAAAAACAGTCCTTTCACTTAAATCCAGTTCATCAGCAATATTTTTCTTAGAAGCAATACACCAACCACCAAACTTTGTGTTGTGTGATAAATAGTAAATAGAATCAAGCACTGAATACTCATTCATACTTAAATTGAATGCTTTTCGTAAAGGATGAATAATATTGGTAAACACTATCTAGCGGGTAAAAATATACACTTACAGAGCCCAGGCACTGAAAAATACCCGCTAGAGTATGGAAGCAGTGTCTGGGTTTTGTAAATTTACATTCATTGTCTAGCGGGTTATGACGAATTAAATATATTACTTTTAAAAATAAAAACAATATTATTTTTAGATCAGCCTTACTAAGTTTCTGCTGGCGGTAGTCAGGATTGTTTACCTGCGGCTGTAATAGAGGTTATTCGAACAAGTCCCTATTACATGCGTAGATTAACAAAAAACACCGGCTGCCTTGCATGGTCACCGGTGTCTTAATGTTGCAAGGCATTTAAGACCGGTTGAATTGTATTGTTGGGACTTCAATATAGCACCCCTAAAATTAAAAGCAAGAGGATTTTCCTATTATATTTTCTCTTTTGTGGTGTCAACTTTAGGGTATTTCTTTTTTAAAAACTCTCTTAAATCACGCAAAAATGTGCGGAATATAGCGTATCCAAGTGTTGATAAAGCTGTTTTTGAAATATCACCATTCGATAAAATATGGCTAAAAGCTGCTGCTACTGTTGATTCCCAAAGTAAATCAGTCCAGAACGTATGAAGGAATGATTTAAACGAGTCACTTTGTATAAACAAAATAAGTTTTTTCATAGTTAATAAGTAATAGAATCTAGTTTCTCTTTAAAGTATTTTGCGCTGGCTTTACCTAAACTTCCAAACTGTAAGGAGGCTGCCATCGCTTTAATCATCTGATTTATTGTATTACACGAAAAACAGTGGCCTTTTTCATAATCTAACTCATGAAAAATACGTTTATGATAATATGTTTGGCAAAGTTTGCAGCGTAGTTTCATTTTAAAACGTTACCGTCTATTCCGATATTGTACTGATGCCAGCGTTTTTTGATGTAAATACTTGGATCAGTATTAAATCCTTTGAATCCTAATAGTTTACGTCTCATTAACCAATCTATCTTATTTACAGGACTTTTAGTGATTATTTCGTAGTGTAAGTGTGGGCCGCTCGTTATTGTGCCTGTATTGCCTGTTATAGCGAGGATATCGTTACGGACGACTTGATCCCCTACATTCTTTCGAAACTCCTTTAAATGAGCAAAAACGTGTATGTCGCCTGTTACATGATCTTCTAAGTACAAACAATTACCCATTTGCACTTGATGAGTCAATGCTACCACTTTACCTGTTATAGGAGACGGTAGCTCTTCATATTTATAGTCGTGGTCTGTACCAGTATGAGCGTTGTACCACTTCGGTATTCTATGCCGGTACGGATTAAGTATCTTAGTTTGTAGGATAGTACGCATAACATTTTGGTTAAATTGTTCTAAGTATACATAACTAGCCAATAATATCAAATTTCTCGTAGGATATTTTCGGGATTTTTGAGATCTTTCCAAGACCGACAAAATAAAAAAATGTTGTGAAATATAATAGATTACCGATGACTTTATGATTACTGGTAATCGTAAGTAACCCTAAAAATAAAGCCCCCGTATCTCATATGAGCCAGGAGCTTTATCATCTAACAGAAGCGATGTCTACGACCAGCTGATCGGATCAAGGTGCTCACCAATAAAGGGAACGGAACCTTTCAGCGCTTCTGCCTGATCTTACCCGTAAAGAGTAAGGAGCACAAATTTATTATATCATATGTTAAATACATGTTAAATATATGTTAATACTTAACATCAAATACACCCAAATATCTTCATTTTATAGTCTTTTTTGGGGCGAGCTTTAAAGCTTAAGCAGTAGCCAAATTCCTTAATTTCCTCCAACTTAAATATTGGGCGGATAAATATTGACTAATCTATTAAATACTTTTCTAATAAAATTGGTTACCAGTGGATTACTAGTAATCCTGGTAACTACACGGTAATACACACGGTAATCATTGCATTGCCTAACTTCAAAATATATCACTACAGTTTAATGATTTCACAATGTCAATAAGATATTGTTTACTTATGTCAAAGTATGGACTACAGTATAGATACTTATTTCTTAATTTTTTCTATATGAAAAATAATAACGAATTAGACAAAGAACTTCGTCAAAGAGAAACAGTGCAGTCCGTTACAGAATGTTATAGCTGTGTTGTAGTTATTATTATAATTGGATTAGTTATTTTTGCTTTAACGCGTTAGATCGTTTCCTTTCCCTCTCTAATAATTTAAGCAAATTACTAGACCGATTATAACCTTGCAAATCTTCTACTTTAACACCTTTCCCTGCGGCTTCCGCAAGTTTTAAAGGAACATCAAGTATTTTTTTAACCCCTCCAATATAAGGCAAATTTTCAATCAAATTCTTTTTGAAAATACCTCCCAAAGATTGTGAATTTAAAGCCATTGTTGATTGTTCTGCTATGTTTGCTGCATTGGCTATATTTCTCATGTTCAATTCTTCACCGATACCAAACTCTTTTTGAATTATTTCAATAGCTTTGGCTGCCAATTCGTATTTTTTAGGAGCATTTCCTAATAAACGCCTCAATGCTTGCCCACCTGAATAAGCAACCTCACCATTTCCTAGATTTACTTTTGTAGCATTTTCAATCCGTTTCAATTGTTTTATAAGTTTTGCAAAATCTACTTTTTTAGAAATAAACTCATTATCACCTTTTTTTACAGCTTCATCTATGATTTTTTTTGTTTTATTTAATAAAGTATTAGCTTCACTACTTCTAAATCCAGATTCTTTTAATAATCCTGTCAATTCATTGATTTGACCAGTTCTAGCTTCTAAATCTCTAGCATTTATTTTTTTCTTTTTTAATATTTCAAAAACATCTTTAAATTTTGAAATTGCAGCACTATTTTGAGCAATTCTACTATTACTAAAATCAAGTTCACCTTTTTCTCCAATTTTAACATTTAATTCATCTTTCAGAAACTTTTGAAACGTATTTTTTTGATCTTGAACATTATCTAAAATAATATTTCCTAATCCTTTTCTTTGTTCACTAATAACCTTACCTTTATTTTTTATAACACCTTGAACATCAGAAATAAAATTCTCTAATTTGCCACCCGCCAAATCAAAAGCATTTGGAGCTGCTGGATTTCTCAATTTCTCTTGAGATTTTTTTATCAATTCAGCAAGGAATCCTTTTTCATTTGGGGTAAACTTTTTTATTAAATTTAAATCTGTAGTTGGGGTTCCTGCCTTAATTGTTTTTTTCTCTAATCTATTTAATTTTTGACTTTTTTCAAAAGAAGTTGTTGTAGTGGGCCCAGATTCTTGAAAATTTTTACTTGTACCTCCGAAAGCATTTTCTCCAAAAACCCAATTAGGATTTTTAGCCTGTTCATCGACTTTACCAAGTACATCCATTATAGAAGATTTTGTGGGTTTAACTAATTCACTCTCTATTTTAGATAGAGACTTCATTTCTTTCCCTTTTTTAATACCATGAGCTAATAATCCGGCATTAGTAATATTCGCTATAAGCTCTTTATCTTTTTGGAATTGCTCACTATTCTTGTCAGCTCCTAACATCGGAGATATATCCTCATATGCTTGTTTTGCTACTTCACCAGGTACACTGAATAGAGATCCAAGTCCCGCTTTTGCCTCATTAGGTACTGGCGCAATATTTAAAGCTGCTGAAAATGGTGAAGCTACTAATCCAACCCCCCCACCTATTAAACCACTAGCTTTATTTCTTATAGTTTCACCTTGTTTTTTAAATTGATCTTGTAAACTTTGTTTTTCTTCCTCCGATACATTTGGATCTGAAAGTTTAGCGGTTAGTAATGTCGGGCTTATAGAAGGTGTTTCATCTGGAGTAAATACATTTTTTACACCTTCACCAAAACCTTGTACTCCTTGTACTATTGGCCCTATAAGCGGATGATTAGTTGCTTCATAACCAATATCTGGCTTTCTAGCCCCTGTTAAAATATCTTTTTGATAAGCATTCCATTCGCTACCAGATTTGTTTCTAGCCTCTAAATCAGATTGATAGTTTTCGCCAACTTTACCAAAAAGATTCCCAAGTCCAGGCAATTGTTTAGCTTCCTCTTTCTTTTTAGCGAGTTCATCTTGTTTATTTGGCAACTGAGACAAAGCTACGCTATTCATTGCTAAAGTAGCTTTACCAAGCGCATTTACAATATTCCCAGGCGTGATAATATTAGATAATGTATTGCCTATAGATTTTTCTGGTTTTTTCGAATCAGCGGATCCTGTGGAATCAACTACTTGATAACCATTATCAAGTAACCTTTGTATCGCCTCTTTTCGTTTTTCAGGAGGTATTCTATCAAGTTTAGCCTTTAAATCTGTTTTAGTAATTTGTGGCATAATTAGTTATATAAATCAGCTAAAAGATCATCAGCAGGATCTTTGCTTGCAGAATCCCCATATAAATCATTTAATAAGGTGTCAGTATCGTCAGTGGTAGTATTTTGAGTCCCACCTCCAAATAAGCCTGAAAGATCAAAACCAAATAATCCTTTATTTGAATTCTCATTTTTATCACTAGGAACACTTCTCAAGATTCTGTCAGGATCTAATCCATAATCCATAGCATCCGCCCTTGTTTCTTCAACAACTTCATCAAATTTCATTTTTTGACTATCATAAATATCTTTTGCATTTGCTAAAAAGTCTGCCCTCTGTGTTTCTGATAAAAGAGTACCATCCTTAGCTTTATTGAAAGCATTTCTTATCTGATCTGGTACATTTGCAGCATTTTGAGCATTTGCATATTCGCCTTCCCGCACAGTAGAACCTGGATCAAGTATTTTCATGTATGCAAAGACTAGCGACATATCCCCTGCTGGAGTTTTACGAGAAGCAGATTTTTCTATTTTATCATAAGCGTCTCTTACTTTATAAAATTCTTTAACATTTTGATTATCAAGAAAATCTTTACGCAATCCTCTTTCATTAGTGAATGTCTCTTGATCTATTTTAGCTGTACCTTTAGATTTTACTTCACTAATATCTTTCCCCTCAATAACCACCTGTTTAATTATGTCATCCCCATAAGTATCTTTAAATGCTTTCTTTTCGTTTTCTGAAAGATTCTTAAATGCTTCTGGATTGCCTTTAAATTCACTTAAGCTTCTGCTAGCTTCACCGCCACCTTCAAATACACCCCCTTGTTGCATTTTTATAATATCTTCTGGTTTTGCATCTTTAATGAGTTCCTTAAAATATTCAGGGGAATTGATTCTTAAATTTTTAAGTTGTTCCATTACTGGATTACCACCATCAGGAGTCTCATCTTTATGAGCCGGAATTTGAGCGGCTGGCTGTCCATCTTGATATTCTTTTTTTAAATGTCCTCTTAGTGCGCCATAAATAGTTCTACCTCCATCAGCGGTTAAATCTACAGTTCGATCATTATGCACTTTACCATCCAAATGCCAGTTACTTTCAGTCATTGTACCTATTTTATGGCCCCTAGCATCAACAGTAATCTTATTTATAAGCATAACATGTCCAACGTCCCCCTGATTTGTAAAAAGAATGTCTCCTACTTGCGGGTCATCTTTCCAAGCAGCATATTGAATACCCTGGCTTTTTACTAAAGCTATTTTTTGAGCTTTATTTACTCCATAAGAAAAAGTATCATTTGTGAATTGAGTACGTACAAATGTTCCACATTGTCCACCTTTATAACCAGCAGGAAATTTTGTTGCTATTGTAGTGTTTACACCAACTGATGAGCCTAAAGTTGCTGCATCCAATGCAGTACCAGCACCACTTAAAAGTGCTGATAAGGCACTTTCTTTAGCAATAGCATCTAAATTTGTGTAATTAATACGTTTTCCATCGCTTCCCATAACAGCATTACCTCTTGAGTCTACCAAATAACCGAATTGTTTACTAAGTCCCTCGTCATATTGGCCTACAAAGCGTTTAGGTGGTTCGCCTGGTCGTACTCCAATAGGATCACCAAACTTATTCGCGAAATATCCAAGTCCCTGAGACATTGATAAATCAACACTTTCTTTCTCTTTTTTCTCCTGTTCAAGCTGTTTTTTCTCATCAAATAAAGCTTTATTGGCCTCACTTGTAGCTTGTGCCGTTGCATGATCGACCTCGTTTAATTTATTGAAATATTCCGTCATTGCATCACGGGCTTGTTTACGTTTATCATCATCAGAAGCCAACATTTTAGCGTCAATTTCATCTAGTTGGTCGTTTAAATCTGATTTAAGCGTCAATGCTTGCGCTTTTCTATCAAGCTCAATAGTGCCAAGTTTATTGTAGTAATTACTAGAAATTTCCTGTGCTTTAAACGCAAACTGAGAGTCTCCTATAGCTGTTTGTGATTCCAAGTCGGAAACAGCTTGTGCGCCTTCTTGTTTGACTTGTACAAGCCGATAAATACCTTCAGAGGAGAACGAACCTCCAAGCTGTGCGCCCATAGCACGCCTAAACCCTAGCTCGTTATCGTCAGTCTGTTTTTGTAATTTGGCTTTGTTCTTAGCTTGATCTAAATCAAACTGTTTTTGAGCCTGAATATTATCAAAATTATTCTTCTGATACTCCTGTGCGGCTAAATCTCCTTGTACTTTCGCACTTTGGTCGTTTATTTGGAGTGATTCATTTACTAAATCCTCTTTACGTTTCTTGATGTCTTCATACATCGTGTCAGTCTCTTTTTTTGCATCAGCTATATCTTTTTGGACAAACTCATTTTGTTGACCAGCACGAACAGCATCATTTTGGTTAGCTTGAAACGTAGGCCCCATTATGGCCTTCATTTTGTCGATTTGTTCTTGAGTAATACCAGAGGCTAAAAGTTTTGTTTCATCTAATCCTCCCTGTATTGGTTGTTGGGGAGTAGTCGGCTGCTGTGGTTGGGTTGGAGTGGTTGTGGGTTGTACCTGAGTTGGTTGAACCGGCTGCGTAACAGGTTGTTGTTGATTTGTAACCTTGCCGATCTCTGTCCCTACAGCTGTCGGTTTGGTTACATTTGAAGTTGTTGAAACTGGCACTGGTTTACCCTGAGCGCCCGCAAGTTGTTTTTGTAGGTTAGCTCTTTGCTTAGGATTTAAATTCGGGTCGTTTAATTTATTCTGTATATCTTTTAATAAAGCCATTTTTTAGAGTAAAAGTTTTAATGCGTTTTTAATATCGTCTAATGTTGCAGTCCCATCATTGAGTTTAATTTTGAGTTGCTCTTTAGCTACTTCCTCAGCTGACGGCTGTACAATAACCTCTTCAAAAGTTAACTCACCGTTTTCAAATACATTTTTAAAAGTGTTATCGGTTACTTTTGCCATAGCATCATCAGTAACTTGTATTTTTTCTGATACAACACCGCCGGAATTATCGTCAATTATTATTGATTCTACAAAAGGATGTGTACAAGTACTCACTCCTGCTTCTGTATTGATAATAAATAAATCGTTCATATAAAAAATTAACCAAATATCAAAAGACGTACAGTTCCACCAGGAGCGTTGGCAATATCATCATTCATTTCACGGCGTATTGTTATTGTATCGCCTCCAACTGACTGCACAAATAAACGAGTATAATCCGATACTGCACCTGCTGCGGAAGCTCCATAAGCTAAATATCCATCATTTGCAACAGTGTTAGATCCGCTTGAACCTCCTGAAATACCAAATCCATAACTTGTACCGACCGCAATACCATGGCTCCAAAATCCGACACTATACCATGAGCCTATTGAAGCAATAGCTATTACAGATCTCGGTCTAAATCCTATTGAAATTTCAGTGTCTACGGTTACATCCGAAGCACTAGAAGACCATGTATATGTAGCGTATAAAGACGGGCTCCCTACCATACCTATCATTTTGGATGCCGAAATAGCTCGCCCTACCCTTTGAAAATATGTACCTGGTACTAATGACATTGTTCCTACGGTATCGGTAAGATAAATATCCGAACCAGCGACAGCATTATAATAAACTGTAAAATACATATCATGGGTTGAACTTGCAGCCCATGAACTACCACCATCAGTTGAACTTCCTCTATTGCCAGTAGCGTACACGTCAGTATTTTGATAAGCCCATGTGTAATGATTCCCAGCGTCAGCAGAAGCATTAAATAATCCAATTGCATATTTAGTACCTGGCGTAACAGTAAGTCCAAATCCAGTAAATCTATTTAATCCTGTAGCCATTGCAGAAGTTGCAAGTGTAGCAGTTGCTAGTGCTGCACCTGTTGGAAGTCCACTACCATCAGTTGCATAAATCGCACATGAATATGAACCTGTAGGTGAACCTACTTTTGTTAAACTTAAGTCAATTTGATCGACCCTAGTTTGACCTGTTGTAGGAGTAAAACTTTGTGAAGAACGATTAACATCATAAACTGCAACCGATGTATTTGAAGTTGTATTACTTTGCCCTGTCCATAAACGTCCGTTAGTAGCTGTCATTCCTGAAATAGGAATACTTGACCCTAATGTGCTTATTTTTTTGCTTGCGGCCGCACTTCCACTTTCTTGCGCTACACCAATAAGTGTAAAACAATCATTTAAAACATCACTTTGAGCTTTCCAAACCATACCATCGCCATGTATTGCGATTGATTGGCCTGCTGTTACATTTTCACCTAAAGTCAATGATTCCGTAAACCCACCACTTAAACTAGCCGAACTAAAATCCCACGTTCCTGTAAGTGTATAGTTTCCTGTTTGATCAAATGAAAGACCGTTTGAATCTCTTACTATTCCACCACTCGATTTTACTTTTACTTGAACTTTACCGGCTGAAATTTCCAAACCTGAATCTGTAGCTAGATCAAGATCAATTTGCAAACCTTCATTGCCCGCTGGACTTGTAACAGTCGCTACTAAGCCATCATTAAAATTCAATTTTGAGTTTGCGTACCCTTCAGTAGTATCTGAAGAGGTTATTTTAATTTTATCATTCGATCCTGAAAGACTAGCTAATTGACTTAAAGTGCGTTCGGCTTGTGCTGTACTTTTAAAAACAAGATCTGTTCCATTATCGTAAATATATGAATCAGAATCGTTTAAATAAAGTTTGTTAGTGCCTGAAATAGTTTGTGCTGCGCTAAACGTGTTTGCGCGGTCTGTATTGGCTTTTAAATTATAAAGCGCATGATAATTCGTAAGTTTTACCACACACGCACCACCTGAATGCTGTGAACCTGTGCCACTACCGCTAAAAGTATTTGCCGTTAAACTTAAATCCCTTGTAACATCCGAAAGAGTAGTAACTCCACTAGATACCGAAGCACCACCAAACGAAATAAACTCTTCTCTGTCAGTTCCCTCATCAAATAAAAGAACACCTGACGTTATTGTGAGTGCATAATTCAATTTTATTCCCGTAGTAGTGGTAGGTGAAATCGTCTCTTTAAGAGTTGTTTTAACGCCTGATTCTACGTTGTATGATGTGGATAGGACGGCCATGGGTATATAATAAGAATTAGCTTCTTAATTTACGATCAAATTTTTTACTATAAAGACCGTTTAATTCCTGGCCTTTTATTTCAAAAACTTGCCCTGTACCGTCGGAGATAAACTCCACGGTCATTTTACTTGTATCTCTACGCTTTTTCAAGAGCTTTTCTATCTCAAAAGGGTATCCAAGCGTTGCACTCTCTTCACTTGTTGCAATCCCCCCTCCAATTAATACCCTTCCAATAGGTGTACCACCCGAAACACTTACTAGATCATCAGTAAGCGTATAAGTTTGGATAAGCACATCATCAAAATAAATATTTACTGTAATTTCGGTACCTTCACCTAAAAGACCTCTCAAATATTGATACTGAAAATATTTTGATATTCGTGAAGTACCAGCGTTAAAATCCGCTAGTTTAACTTCTGAACGTATACCAATACCATTGTCATCGTAACCAACCTCATCCTGGAATATTTTAGCTTCACTATCAGAACCCCAAAACGTCTCACCTTTGAAAAATACCGCACATGAAGCGTTCTTGTTAGTATCACGGCTCCAAGGTTGCTCTTGAATATTTGTATCCAGAACTCTGCATGTTCGTACACCTCCCAAATTACACCATAATTTTAAAAGCTTCTGATCTGGATTGTAATGAAGTACAGCATCACTTTGATCTTCGTCAAGTTCTGCAAACCATTTAAAAATTTTGTCATCAAATCCAGCATTAATTGAAGGAGCAATATTAGCTAAATTCTCTTGTTCACCTACTTGCTTAATAGCTCTACCCGTAAAAACAACTACTTGATCTCCAACTTGAGTAAACGCTCTCGGCCCTGCTGCTCCATAAATCTCTGTAAGTGGTTCTAATATAGGTATATTTGAACTATTGAACCCCGAACAATATAATATACTTTTACTTTTAAAAATAAGTAAATATGTTTTAGTCTTTAAAAGGCCTACTATATCTGATTTATCACCCGCCGGAATAATACCACTGCCAGAACCTGTAAAATCATAAAACTTTTCAGGATTTAAGCCAGTAGCACCTACCGTCCAAAAAAGAGTATTCTTACTAAAAGTTTTAGTTGATTCTCCTGAATTACCAGCAGCAAACCATGTGTTTTGAAATTCAGCACCAAACGCTACTTTATAAGCTCCTGAAATTGTTTTTACTTCGTATATTAAAGACCCTATAGGATGTGAATAGCTCACAGTACCAGCTGTTACTGTTAAAGTGTCGTTTGTGCGTGCGCTATAAGTAATATCATCATATCCTAAAGATGAAATTACTCTTACAGTTCCACTTGTACCAAATCTAAAACCCTGGCCGGTCTTTACATCAAGCGAAGCTGATACTCCAGCCGATAAAGCCGTTGCCGTTACTGTCCTCATCATTCGTAGTGGCACATCAACACCATTCATTACATAAATATCGCCCATATACTCCAAAAACTCTACCGTTGCCGAAGTATCAAGTCCTGAATAAAGCTCAAACGAATCACTAAAATCTGAATTGGTAACAAATATTTTCCCATTGATTGCTATATAAACTTCATTATCAGAGAACGCAAACATACCTTGCGGGCCGTTACTTCCAACGCCTGTAAAATTAGTCATTATTTTCTCTTCAAAACCTGGACGATTAGTGAACCCACCACCTAGCCGATACCGTACATTAACAGCTTTCTGAAGCTCATTAGGTTTCATTAAGATTGGTTCAATGGAGTATACTTCACCTCCATTAAAGTTTTCTGAAATAATAGGCTCAAAAGGTTGTGGCATAATTAAGTTGAGTGTCCACTAAATTTTCTAGCTCCTCCAATATTCAATAATTTCACAGGATCATCCCATTCACTTCGTAACGGTATCTTGTTACCATAATGCTGTTTACTATCGTAAATAGCCGCTTTACGTAAAATTTCCATTGCTTTGTTCTCATGCTCAGTTGCAAGCGAAAGTTCTTCTAAGTGCCTATAAATACGTGCTGAAACAGACCGTTTAATATAATCCCAGTAAGGTTCTGGTACTTCCATATAACTATCCGCTGCCAATGTTGTAGCTTTTTGTGCATACATGAAATAAATCTTTTGCGTTGTAGTACTCCATGGAAACACAAAATACTTTTTAATTGCACCTAGAGGGAGTTTTACTTCTACTTCCCAAAACCTACCCACTGAAGGCTCTTTACCAACCCTTTGATCCTCTTTAAAGTAAGGAGTATCTTTCACCATCATTTGAGCAATTTTATTGTAGTCTGTTGGTACTTCATACATCAAAAATACACGCTCTGAAGCCTCATGGTTACGATCAATGTCTGCTGTGGTTATTGTAAGAGTTGTTGTACCGTTATTTGCTGTAAATTCGATAATATCGTAGTCACACATTACACGGCCAGTTGAACCCCAATTCGCAGTGCTACCTAAAACCATACTAGTTGCTGCTGTAGTAAACGCAGTCGTTACCGTAGAATTCGGATAAATATATTGTGTTTTAGGTTTCATCCGAAACGTCCACGCACGGTGATTGATAAAAAAAGCATTGGCCTCATTCATATATTGAAGCACAGCATCAGAAGAGGTACCTTCATTATCGTTATCCTCTGAAAGTCCAAACTCCTGCATTAAAGCAGTCCTGAATGCGGACACTAGTATAGCCATTTGTCAAAATATTTTATATAGTACACTTATTTTTTCTTTCCTTTTTTCTTCATACGCATTTTGTTCTCCATGGCATAGAAAATACTTTTACCTTTTTTCTTGCCATATTCTTTCTTCATGGCTTGCATCATTTTTTCATTGATTGGCATATAAAATTAATTAAATATTATCCTTTACCTGGAGTAAACTTTGCATATCCTTTACCTTTTTTAGTACCTACAGATACACCTGGCAAGCTTCTCATAACACCACTTCCAATTTTAGGCATTTTTTCATTTGTAAGTGCAGCCCAACCTTGATCTGCACCATGCCTCTGCATTCTTTTTTTACGCAATTCATTGATGACTGCGTTTCCTACTCCTCCTGAATAAAGCATAGATTTAAAAATTATTGAGATAAAAACTTCATTGCTGCCTCTTAAATAAGAAGCAGAGGTGAAACTTTTAGCATTTTTTCCCACCTTTTTTCTTTTTAGCCATAAAAAAGTTATTAAGATTTAAGCTGTATATTTGGCTTTGTTATAAGGCACGGTAGGCTTTGGCACTAGTTTATATTTACCACTTTTCTTGTCTTTTTTTGTCATTACAACATTAGATTTTTTGAGTACCATATTTACCTTTTTTTGAGACATTTTAGGCATATTTATTTATTAAGTTCTATTTTATATCTGCTTACTTCCCGCTCAAAACCTTCCAAAGCTGTAATCCTGCGTTCATGTTCATTGACTATTTGCGAATACTGACCACCATAAAAAACTATTGATGCAAATGTCAAAACTGCTAAAGCTATTTGAAGAAAATATTTAAGGTCTTGTTTTGCTTGATGAGACATATTAAAAATATAAAATTAAAATTGCCATCGGCTTTTCATCAAAGCTAAGTGGGCGTAAGCGTCTGCTTCATTGATTGCTTCTTGTTTAACATCGACTTCATAAATTCCACCGTCAAGAAATTGCCAATAAGCACTGCCTCCATTGGCCCATCCACAACCCAAAGTTGTTTCATTAGTACCTGTTTGAGTGAAGGTAGCATTCGTAAATGGTGAACTAAATACTGATCCATGGAGTCCATCCATAGACATATAAGCAATCCCATTCCTGCGCCACATATAAACAACATGGATAGTATTAATCGTCATCGTGCCACCACCCAAACCATTACTATTTTGAATCATCCAAGCTCCACTATTATTAAGTAGATAACCACTATTCGCACCATTGTATTGAATACCAATTCTATTTGGAGTCCCATGATGTGAAGTTTCAATGAAAGACATACCACTTGTTGTACTTGATCTAAAACAAGTAATGGCTATTGTAAAATCCTGTAATGGATTAACTAAAAGTGAGTTCATCACTAGCTTTTGCGAGCTTGCAGCTGTAAAACCTATATAACGTTCACCATTGCCATCAGTCCCATATGTTGGTTTATTTGCTGAAGCAGCAAAATCTAAAACACCACCGATTTTATCTATCCAGTGTGTAACGCCCGAAGAATCTGTAACTCCAGAATCAGCTTGCCATGATTTCGTAAAACCTAAATCTTTTGTAGGATCAGCATCATAAACTTCAGTAATTGATCTAACAATATTGAAGTCAACTGTTACAGGAGCGGTAGCTGTAAACGGTACAACACGTGGAACACCTTCTTTGATAACTTGGAGATACCCACTTGTTGAAGTGAGTGGAGTGAATTTATATCTTTGAGCGTGATTATCCCATTGTAATTCGCCAGCATGATCTTTACCACCTGCGCCAGCTGTACTTTTAGGATTGGTAGTTGTACCAGTCCATGCCTCAAAAAGTTTTGTTTTCATCAAGCCTGGCAAACGTAAATCGCCAGCCGGAGATTTTTGCGGCATCGTCCACTCAGCAGCATTGGCTAAAAGGTATGGGAAGAAAAATCTTTCAGCATTGATCTCGCTAGTGCCGTTGACACCATCGGCGTGTAAAATTCTATTTGAGTCACCTGTTTGAGTAATGCAGATATGTACTTTGGCTTTAGCGTTTGGAATTGCCTGTAAAGCATTTTTTAAACGGGTAATCGACCCCAAACCCTCTGTTTCATCATAATCGCCTAAAAGCCAAACATGAGGGCCTCCAGGGATTGCTACAATGCGAGCTATAGCATCAATAACATTGCGTACAAGATATTGATCTAGACTTGCCGCACCTGCCGTTAAACGAACATCGCCGCCTGGTTGCACTTGAGCAGCTATCGTTGTACGAATTGCAGAACCTTGTTTAGCATAATAAGAATCCTCAGCGTCATAGCCAATATCATAATTCGGGAAAAACACTGCCGCCCCTAAACATCTATCAGGAAACCGTGCAGCAAAATTTAAAGCATCCAGACCCCCTGTTGAATATCCGATAGCAATAGCAGGAGCATTACCTTTAAAAGTCCCGTCACTATTCGTTGCGTATCCAAAAACATTACTGCCAACTGCATTTGTTGCGTGGTCGAGAATATCAAGCGCATCTATACCATCACGGGCATAATCAATCGTACCTAAGTTGCCTCTGCCACGGGTTTGCATCTTAATAACAAGCGGAGCGCGGCCACTGGCAGGATCAACATACCCAGCCATTCTTTGAGCTAAAGCATCAGAAAAAGTAGACCGCCCACTTTGCCCAAACCCTGCAAATAATAATGTTGGAACTAATTTTGAAGCTCCAGCATGTCCAGTATCATGACAACGTTTATATCCTAAATTTGTGATTGAAGAATCAATCGAACTCGTCACGGTCGTAACGTCAACTTCCGTATAAGTACCACTGGCTCCAGTAGTTGGAATTGCTACTGTTGGATCAGTCGGTGGTACATAAGCATATTTTTGGTATGCTGCCGCTGGCATGAGTCCCATAACATCTTGCGTGGCACTACCTAGACCAATTGATTGAGAAGGAAACGACATAAATTAAGAGTTTATATAATCAGTATAAGCAATATTGACACTTCCTGAAGAGGAAAGAACCTTTAAAGCCTCTTGTGAATGCCACGAAAAAGCCACGCCTGCAGCAACCTTCAAAAAACTAGAAGTAACAGTGCCAGTACCAAAATAAACATCTACAGATCCATTATTTTGGCATTGTGTGAAATATCTATTAACATTAGCAGCCACCACTTGCGTACCACCAGCAGTAGTATCAACAGCCTGAGTACCACTAGATGTTGTAGTTGCAGCGGCACTTTGTACTTCACCAATTGAGATTGAGCCTGGATTCAAAGTTACGCCACTTGATCTTGCTTTATAAGAAGTGATTGTTTGTGAAGTACCTGCTGTTTTTTTGCGTATTATTAAAAGACCTGTGAAATAATCACATGCCCATTGACCATCCTCAGTGAGTTTTGCCGCCGTTAGAGTAAATCTATCGTTTTCGTTAGCACTATAAACAAATCCAACCTCTTTGGTTGAATCCATTACACCCGTTGTAAATGAAATCGAAGTGGAAAGTGCGTTACCTGTATACTCACCTTCACGGTCTCCCATTAAACTAAGTACTGGACTCCTAGCCAGTTGACCATACACTATAGTACCAGCCGCTTCACCGCTATCTGTGGCTCCTGCGGTAGTTTTAAACGTGACTACTTCAGGTGGAACTGTGTCTATACTTTTCCCTACGTCTACTCTGACAGGGGTTTTGTTGTTTCCTGAGTTGAACATAAATTAGAATTTAAAAAATCTATAAGACTTTGTTTATCGAATTTGTCTCCTGTATACCCTTTTTCTACAGCCATTTTTTTAAGAGTTTTAACATGCATTGATGCATAATCTTGTGTAACTAATGATTCAACATTAGATGGCACTTCAACAACAATTTTCTTTTCAATCACTTCGGCTATTTCTACTTTATTTTTTTCAACTAAAGGCCGTTCCTTTTTAAACTTTCTTACCGCTCCAGTACCCATCATCCCCATAGGTAAATTGTTTTTTTGAACTACTTTAGTAGCTCCTGTTGACATAAATCCGAACATAATTTATTTGGTTAAAATTTATTGATAATCTTATAGAGAGGCTTATAAAAGCCTCCCATATAAAACTACCCTTTGAAAGCTGGATAAGTATCGACTTGCCATTCAACCAATACTGGTTGTTGAGGTGATGTGGTAGCTTGTAAATAAAAGAAGAAAGGTACAACAACATCAGTGCTGTCAAAAGTAAAAGCAGCGGTTGTAGTTGGAGCAACCCCATCTATTTTGTAAGTTACAACACCAGCAGCGGAAACGATAACCTCAAGCTCATGAGTTTCCCCATCAGCCCAGTTTTGAGTCGTGTCGGTAGTAGTGGTTGCAGCGTTATTAAGAATAGTTTCGATCTTAATATCACCACTTATTACATTGAGCGTTGCAGCATCGGTATAATCGTCAAAGTTAGCCGTATAAGCAGCAGCTTTACGGAAACCGATAGCGCAATCATCCGTACCAGAAACGTCTGGTAAAGTGAATTTAACACGGAAATGGAAAGGTCCATCCGTTCCAATCGTGTAAGCGTGTTTAGCTCCCGTTGTAATACCTTGTGTAATTTCAACACCATCGTTGTCAGTTTGATCCATACCAATATCAAGACCTCCGGCAACTTTACTTGGCGCTAAAATTGTCTGAGTACCTTTAATATGATACTCAAACGCTGTTTGTGGAAACAACATCAAATTTGTGTCTCCAGTTGAACCAGTAGCAGCGCCGCCAGCAAGTTTTGAAGTAACAGGATTTGATTGAAATGTTTCATATGTACCCTTGTGAAGTAGTTGGCGATTTACTACCAAATCTTTTTCAAGAGTTAATGATCTGTCAGTAGACATATATGTTTAAGAGGTTAAATATTAGTAAGTACCAGTTGTACCGTCAGAACCGATAATGCCGATAGGTGAACTCCAACCAGTGGATTCACGATAAGAAGCATCATAGTAACCAACGTTTTTACGTGATTGTTCCCATGGGGTGTATCGAGTAGAAACACCTTCACGAACAAATCTCTTCAAATAAAGCATTTCAGATAAAAGGAACCACGCATCATCGTTACCACCTTGTGAGGTAGCAAGATAAGGAGATTGTTTTACCATGATGTTGTATTTGGAAGAGAAAACGTTTGGAGCGTTGTTATTCGTAAACGGTTCCAATTCAGCTTCAGTAAGTTTTACAGCTCGGCTGAAGTTTTTTGGAGCTACCAAAAGGATTTTAGGTATGTTAGGAATCAAAATACCTGAATGAGCGTTCTGCTCAGTAAGCATCTGGATAGCCTCGTCAAGAATATCCTCGCCATTAAGTTTAGAAGTGAGTTTATTGCTCAAATCAGTACCGTAATCTCGCGGATGGTCGGTATCGAAAAGCGGTTGACCGTCAGCACCAACAAAAGAAGAACTAAAACCGTTATTCAAAACAGAAAAAGCGTTCTTGTATTGAGTGTGTTTAGCAGCGATAGCCAATTGAGTAACCGCATTTTTAACGATTCCATAAAGGTTATCGTCAAGATACCTTTTAGAGACTGGTACACCATTGGCGAACTCAGCATGTGTGTAAGTAGTCTTGTATTTCTCTGAAATGAAATCCTCATTGATGTCTTCAAGTTCACCACGTTCTGGGAACTCACCAACACCCTTCATTTCAAGATCAAATTCTTGTGCTTTTTTGGAAGATTCGGTTTTGAAAATGTCTTCCAAGCTAGCATATGCAGGAGGGAGTTTTGAGCCGAAAGTATCGAAAAACACTTCGTTCAACCCCTCCAGTAATGTTTCGGGATTTAAGGCGGATGATAACATAAATTATTATTATAGAGTTAAAGATTAAGCTGAGATATAGGTTGATTTGTCGATTTGGAAATAAACTTCATTGCGATCAGTGTTATAATCACGAATAAGAAATACACCACTTGATGTATCATTTTCATCGATTGTTTGAACGCTAGAAGTAACATCCAAAGTTACTTTGGTATTCTTTATAGTACTTGCAAGATTAGCTGAGGTTGTAGGATGACCGACAAATTCAGCATCAGCAGCATCTACAACATAAACAACACCGTCAGCTGACGCAGAGTTAGTGTCATTAGATACAGCTAAACCAACCCAAACAGAACTATTACTAGCTCCATTTGCTGGAAGCACTACGTATTCTTCATCGCCAGCAGAGTCTTGAATAACAAGCTCTCCAGCACTAATAGCAGTTTGACCTGCTTTTGTAGCGTAAGGACGTGCGCCCCATCTGTGGCCGTCTTTAACGCGGAAATCTCCTCGTGACATAAATTATAGATTATAAATTAAGAATATTGTTGAAGCGTTTTTTTAGCGCCGATTCCCTCTAAGAAACTCAATTCCTCCGCGGTCTTTTGTGTTTTCTTAGAAACGCTTCCTCGGGAACCTGTTGAAGGTATAGCTCCGGCAAGTTTTTTTGATTGAAGATTTTGCCAAGCTTTCTCTTCGCGCTGGTTAATGTCCTCTTTGATCCCTTCCTTATATTTGATGTATTCCCACGCCTCATTAAGGGTAAGATCAGTTTTGTTGAAGAGTTCCCATGTTTTCTCTTCAGCTTTACCTTTAAACTCAGGATTCTGTTCTTTGAATTGCGTTATAAATGTCTCAGCTTCGGCTTTTTCCTTTTCTGATAATTTAGTCTGCAATTCTTGAACAGTTTTTTTGAGCGGATCTATCTCTTTCTCCATAAGAGCTTTTGACTCGTCTGGTAAAGATGATTTCTCAATGTGGGCTTTCAACTCATCATAATTTTTGATTCCTGCTTTTTTACAGGACTCATCATTTTTGATGATACGATCTGCAAGTGCCTTATTCTTTTCGGCTAGCGTATGTATATAACTTGGATCTTGTTCAATACGATCTTTCGCTATAGTTTCCGCTTGGCTTAAAGTTTCCGATACTTGTCGATCTTTTTCTTTTTGAAGGTCTTTGTACCGTTTCTCCCAATCAGTCGGGGTGTCGTCTTTTTCAGACGGTTCCTCCTTTTTAGGTTCCTGTGCCTTCGAAGCCTGTGCCTTTTCGTTAGCCTTTATCATGGCATCGAACTTGCTTTCTTGAGGCTGGTTTACAGGTTCTTTGGCCTCACTAGTCGCTACTGGAGCGGTATCAGCAAGGTTTGTATCGTCATTCATATTTTGAGATTTAGATAAATAAAAATCCCCTTATTGCTAAGAGGATATTTCCCATTTAACTAGGTTGAAGCCAGGGCAGCGACAAAAAAGCTAAATAGGATATATCCTATTAGCGCCCTGGAATGAATTGTCAAGTACTACTTCTTAACTTCATTCATTCCTTTAATGTCCTGTCCTGAAATGTAAAACCATGTATCTTTAATTGTTTGCTTCATTTTAGATTCCTTCTTCTCTTTTATCAAGCCGTTTTTTTTAATAATTTCAAAGTCTTGCATGATTTCTCCATAGAGTTCTAATTTCTCCTGTAAACCTGGTAGTTCTTCTTTTGTACACTTAGCCAATTGTCGTGATATTTTATTGATTTTGTAATAAAAATACTTCTTTTGCACACGCCATACTTCGGCATTCTTACGCATGAAATCACAAATAGTCATTTTCTCTTCGTCTGTTAAAACGACTTCTTCGGACGGTGCAAATATTCTATCTAGTATTTTCATTAAAAATTTATAATTTAATTAATTCCCATTTTCCGTTCACAATTTTCCAAACCCTATTTTTCTTATGAAAATAAAATAATATTTTACCGATAACTCTACCTACGCACAATGCAATAAATGTCCAAATTATAAATTCTTCCATAATTATTTTGTTACATTGTTAGCAGCTCCCAGCTGTGCTCTTAGTTGCTGTACAGGCTCACTCTGACTTCCTGTAAGTTTAGCAGGTGGTGGTTCTGGTGGTGGTGGAGCTGTCATCTCAGCCGGTGGTTCCCCACCTTGTTCAGCTCCGGCAGCGCCACCCATCATTTTTTGCATCTCATCTTTAGCCGGATTGTTCTCTGGTTTATCACTTCCTAAAGCTTTATCTTTATCGTAGCCCATAGCATCAACATATTGTTCATAACCATAATCTAACGATCCAATAGGTGTGGGTTGACCAGTTGTTGGATCAACTTTAACCGTAGCAGCGGTTACTTGTAAGAAATCTTTAGCATTAGATTTTTTCAATTCATTAGAAGCAGAGAAAGATGACTCACTTACTACTCTAACCTCAAGATCCCCTTTAGTTCTGATATACGCAGGACGAGCTTCAAAGAACCCATAATCATTCTGATTAGCTCCTTTCATGCGTAACGATTCCGATGTGTATTTACCTTCTACTGGTTTCTCAGTAATGTTTTTACCTTTAATTCTTATCTTACGATATTCTAGAGGCATATTACCTTTACTGGCATTGCCCGAAAGTTTCTCAACTAAAGGAATAGGATAATATTGCTGTACTGTTTTCATCAGTAACCAACCTAATCTTTTAAATCCTCTATTCTCATTGCGTTTAACATTCAAACTTAAACGACCCTGTGATATCTCACGCCGTATTGCTGCTACTGTAGCTTGTGTTGAAGCGTTTAAATCTGTTATTTGTCTAAAATCCACACCCGTAGCAAAGATCAGATAATCCATAAGCATGTTGATAACATTGCTTGTAGAACCTGACATGCCTGGTATCTCATAATGCACAAACGCCCTTGAAGGGTCTTGTACTCTTGTTATTTGGTTACTACCAAACGTTGTAGCAACATCGTCAAAATCACTTAAATTGTCATCTAAAAGATTGATCCCTGAAGCACTCTTCTTTTCTTTATCAATCGCAATATTAATAAACGCATTGATCGCGTCTGCAATTGTAGCGATACGTTGTGGCTCACCTTCACCGATATAAGTGTTGTATTGAAGTCTATCGATATAGTCTACAAATGGTAGTTCCTTGTGTTCAAACGGATTTGCGCCATCATAAATAATCACACCGTTAGCCACAATTACTAATTGGTCTTTCATTTTATTCCAGTGCTCAAATACAACAACCTGGTCTTTATCATCTGAATTGTATTCTTTGTACTGGCTAGCCGGATCGACACCGCCAAAATTCCACATTCCTTCTTTTACCAAATCAACATTCTTGAAAAACTCGTCATCAGAATAAGTTTCTTTGAACGTAGCACAGTCAAATCGTTTGCGAATTTTAATCCATGGCGAATCTGCTACACACATCGTAAGCGGATGTAACCACACATCATACGGCGAAATATTGTCTACACAAATATCATCATAGTAAAGTACCTCGTCTTCCGTATAATCCGACGTTTTTTTATCTTTACCCTCAGTTTCCTTTTCTTTCTCGGGCATCTCTTTACCTTCCATTTCATAATCTTTTTCCTCACCCTCATGCTGCATACCTTCAACATCCTCCTCCTCTTTTTTGTTTACTTTAATTGTTCGGTAAATCTTTCTCCAACCAACATACTGATACATCAAGCCTAGAATATCTTTGTCTTGATTGAGTACATCAAGCTTATAATCGAGATTTACATACTTCTGATTCCAAACGTGCTTCTTAATAACATCATCCAAAATCTTAGCAATATTCTTATCCTCTGGATATTCTAAAGGTTCGTAACTCCAAGTAGGAGGAGACTTCATTTCGGTTGCCTGTTTACTTTCGATAATCAATTTTACAATAGGCAAAACAACCCCTGCTCTACCATCTTCATAGTAGAACGGTTTAGCGTTGTAGCGTTCAATATTATCTTTCCATTGATCTTCGTAGTTAGAACGGAACTTGATAGCTATATTCATTTCCTCATCAAGCGACTGCAAAAGTTTGGATTCCTCTTTAGTAGGTTTCCATAACTTTTTATTGTCTTTTTGTTCGTCTTTAGTTAGCACGCTCGGCGGTAAGATGGATTAGATAGCTTCGGCTTCATTAACGGTTGCCTACTCGGCAATATTACCGTTGCTTTCTTCTCCCCTCTCACCTTCTCATTTACCGCATAATATTCTAATGCTGTACGATAATGTGAAGTCCAATCGTGAATGGGTTTGTCTATTGGCGCTGTAGCTTGACTACCTTCGCCTCTATCAGGATACCTTGCGTTCTCCATTGCGTCAATGAAATCCGTTAGGTTCTTGTCTACCATTAACCTACGAATCAGTAACTTGGTTTTAGTTATTCGTACACCTAGTTTAAACTCGCTAGGATTAGTATTCACGATAATCCCGTGCTGCCTAAGTTCACCTATCCAGGAGGTTCCTCTAGCACGGTCGTTATTTGAACCCGTTGGATCACCATAATGTATAGCAGCTTGCCAATTACGATGTTTTTGTATCTTGATAAACTCCTCGTCATTGTACTGGTAACTCTGCAACCCCTGTACGGTTTTAACAATTCCTGTAATGAACGGCACATAAAAATCTATCGTCTTATTACTGTTAGTGTATGAATCAATAACCCGCACAGTGTAATCTTTGGTGTCCACTTGCAACCAAATAATAGCCACTGCATCTAATCCGAAATCCCATGAAACATACAAAGGTTGTGTAGGATCGTACTCTTGTACATCATCATAGTTGCGTTCGCTAAATTCAGGATAAACACGGCCTATTACTGACTTGTTGTAATTAATATCCAACTCCTGTGCGATTTCTTCAGGTGTACGTCTAGCACATTCGGAATCGTACCATTCTTGCGTTTTAAGAGGGTGTAACCTCCAATGCAATGTTTGTTTACTGATTTTACTTTTAAGCGCTAAATCAGCGAATTTGTTACCTTTACCGTTAGGTGTAGACGTTACTATCCTACACTTGGAAGCATCACCCATTGCAGTCCATGCGGTGCGTCCTTTTTGCCAGAACGCGAACTCATCCGGCCAAATAACAGAGTATCTACCCTGACGTGAGAAGTTATCCGTTGGTGCGTACCCGACTATCATATTACCGTTAATCTTATTTTCGAGTCTCATGTACACGTTCCGGCTTTCGTCTTTCTTAGCCGGATACAACCATTCAGGAAGTGAATTGATAAGAAATCGTAACCTCCCAAAATGTGAGTCCAGAGTTTTGTTGTCTACCAAATCCTCAATATACGAACCTATAAGAGCGTTAAACCCTTCGTCAAATAACCATTTATGCAGTAAGAATCCAAGTACCATCCATGAAACTCCCATATCACGGGACTTTTCGGTTAAACAGTCCTCAGGCTTTTTATACATCCTGTCAAGCCATAAGATGTAATCATCTTGGAACGGATACGTTATAAATGGAATCTTTTTATCACTTGAACGTGGATCGTACGTCCAAAGAGCTAGATTAAAAAACGCTAAAATATCCTCTGAGAACGTGTCTCTTAGGTGTTGCTGTGCTTCTATATTCTCGGGAGCTTTTTGTACTAACTCCATTCTCTGCCCTAGATTTATTTCTTCTTTCTTAGAATAGATCAACTATAGTATATTACACAATATTTCTTCTCTATTTTAGGCAGGATTTTTGTGAGGGTACATTGGCTTTAGAAGCCAACATTTGACAAACAGCGTTCACTCATCAAAACTTACCGCTTCACCGTTACATATTTTTGCTATTTTCTTAAGTTCTTTACTATCCATTGGCTTCAATCCCTCAGCTACCATAATCTCATTATACGTCTTTATCCAAGCCTCATCGTGCCCTGCACACTGTATTGTATTACCTTCTTTAACAAACACACAATTGCAGGTGTCCTTAGTAGGCTTTAAAGAAGTAGTACCCGGTTTGTTACAACAATCACAATTCATATCAATTCCCCAAAAAATCTGTTAAAAACTTCAATCTCTCTTCTTTAGTTAGTTTAGCTGGTGGTACGTACTCATGTTGTATAGCTTTACCATCTTTACCTGTTTGTTCTTGTCGTGTGGAGTAATCATCTTTCTTTAAACGTTCAAGAGTAAACTTAGTAATATCAGCTTTAATTTTATCGTGTTCTGTATAGGAATCACTTAAGAATGTTTTAAGGTTTTTCTCAGCTTGTTTGACCAAATCGTTATGTCTAACACTTTCCGCCAACCAATCTGGCATCTTAGCGGTGATAGATTCTGCATACTCTTGTTCATATCCTACTTTTAAAGCTGACTGCAAAGCATTAGCGAATGTTTCACTTTTAGGATCAAGATACAAAGAAAGGAATAAAGCCTGACGAGGGTCTACTTGATACTGGTTAGCTCCATTTGGATTAGTCTTTCTTTTCATGTGTAATATTTCTTATAGGAATACCGTCTTTAAAAACAATCAGTTCTTCCCTAGATTCATTATCTTTTATAATTAAAGCATTCTTAGGTGACTCTTTTGTCATATCAATCGTTGTACTGAATGCCTTTTTCGATTTCTTTAATTTAATTTTTGGCTTCATAATTTCTTTTCATTAAGTTTTAAATAAAGATTTGCTACTGCTTCTTCTGGGGATTGAACCTTCTGATTCGATTGAGGGTAAATATTCACTATCTTCATTCAAACGTATAATACTTGCTACAAATGGGTGTTGATACATTGCACAATGACTTAATGTAAACTCCCAGTAATTTTCTACCTTTCTACATTCTTCAATAAGCTCTGAGAGGGTAGGACTTGCAGCAACTACAACACAATCCTCATGGAAAACACTACCCTTTGGATGTATTTCATAAAAAGGCTTCCCGATTGCATCATTACCCACATGCAATAAATCAAATTCAGTATTTTGAGGAAACCCATTTTCCTTTAAAGCCTTACATAGTTCTAGTGAGAGCATATTATTTTAATTTTACATGCTTAATTTTTCGTACCTCAACTACTTCCCGTAAATCTTTCTTATTAAAAGAACGTTTCTTCCAATAACGAGAATCCCAAAAAAACACTTCATACTTTCCGTTTTTATAACCGGATATTGTTCCCACTGTTCCTTTATAATTTCCAGAGATTACTACCACATTTTTAGCGAGGTTGATTTGGTAATTCTCCTTGCTTGTCTTCACCATAAGTTTTAGTAAAATATTCTTTTGCGTACTGTATCGGTATTCCAAGTACCTTTACAAGAGCTTTACGAGCTGGCTTTGTTCCGGCTCGTTTATACACATGAGCCTTAAGTTCATTTTCCATGTGCTCTATAAGCTGCTTACAAGCTTGTGCCTGCAATAGCTTTAGTACTATACGTTGCTCTTCTCTATTCATAAAACTTTACAGTTTGAAGCATTTAATCCTTTATTGTTCTCAAATATCTCAAATTCTACCACATCGCCTTTTTGTAAATTAGCAAACGGATAACTATTGTCTAATTGACTTGCGTGTAGAAATACATCTCTCTGTAATCCTTCAGCGCCAATAAAAGCGAACCCTTTATCTGATACATTTTTTATTACTCCCTTCATACTTTAATAAAATTAAATAATATTACTTTATTTCTTCTTTTAATTTGCAATTAGGACAATACACACTTTCTAAATAATAATAATCCCCACTTTTACTATACTTGGCTGCCACCCACTGATGTACACATTTTTTTTGTTTATCAGTCATAAATTTATTTTGTCGATAAAGAATCGGATGATAATGCTACCCCTAACGCTGGAGACTCATAGTATGGATAAACAGAGAAACTGGTTGTATCCATGCCAACATCTTTTAAAATTTTAAATATTTCTTGCATTTTTTGTTCAACATTAGATTTTTCACAAATTAAATTACAATTAATCCCAAGACTTACTTTTGTATTCTCCATAATTTTAAATTAAAAAATAGTAAATTATTTATAATTTATTTTATTGATTCTTTGATCTCTTTTAGATCAGCTACTACTAGCTCCATACGGTCAATAACGTCCTTTAAATCTGCAAAATCTAAATCTCTGAATCTAATACCGTCAAGCTGTGGCGTTGGTAACTTAATAGAATCTGCTCCTTTACTTTTCATTTTCTCGAGAGCCTCTTCGAGATTCTTTTTTTCTAAAACCATTTCACCGATAAATGGTGCCTTTACAGGAAAATCATATGAAATCTTTTTAGTGTCGTTATTGATAAGTTGATGGCCGTACATAAATTGAGTTAAAAAATAATTATCTAATAACCTTCTCTGTAATAGGAAGGTTTGAAGTAGTAGCTTTCATTTCTTTCATTCGTTTAAGCGCTTCAGCTACTAGAGCGTTCCGTTTCTGTTCTTCGTTTATCGCTGCCCTAGGATCAATGCTTTTTACAGCAGAAATCTCTTTATTGATACGATTATATGGGTTGATACTACCGCCCGTTATAGCTCCACTAGTACTACGATTTTCTGTTAATCCTCCTTTTAGGACTTGGGAACGGTCGCTGGTAAGCTGGTTTCTAGTATCCTGAGCTGCAACATTAGGATTAAAAGCTCCAGTACCTTGTAAACGTGTATTATCTGATAATTTATTAAGATAATTCGATAAAACACCATTGGCAGCGTATTAGCCTGTACCAGCTTTACCAAAATATGTACTCATTACATCAGCTCTACCATTATTTGCGGCATCTTCAGCTTGTATTTGTTGTAAAACTGCATTCGGTATAGACATAGTATTGCCGCCTACTTGTAAAGACGAAATCCCTCTTTGAAGTATTGGATTACCGTTACTACCATACGCTGTAACAAAATTTCTTACAGGATTTATTTGTCCACTGGAAATAGCCTTAGATTTTCTAAAAATATTAGATCTGTTCATCAACGAAAAATTATCTGTTGGTGCAGGAGTTGTTTGTTCTCTACGAATAGCTTCATCTATTTTTGCAATCTCTTCAGGTGTCATGATACTGACAATAAATATTGTAAAATTTCTTCTTTTTGATTTTGAGTTAAATCTTTACCATATCCATATTTATCAAATAATTCTTTCATAGTTATTTCTGGTGGCAAACCGTGAGTTTGCTTCATCTTAACAAGTCCTTCAACTAATTCATTTGTATTTGCTTCTATTATACATTGCTTAAGTATTTCTCTTTTTTCAGATTCTGATTTTTCCCTAATATTACCTCTTTTTTCTAAAGCAATCTTGAAATGTTTATGCCATAATTTCGTTTTATTTATCATAAATTTCTTTATTTACAAGATACAGTTTATAGCTTTCTTAAGCAAAAATCAATGCAATTCTATATTTTCGTTTTATCAATATATTCTTGGATATTATTCCCAGAAATAACCTCATCTAAAATATCATGAAGCCTTGCCTGATATGCTGGCATAAAATTTGCCCCACAACACCTATTAAAAATACTTTTAAAACATAAATCACATATCATTTTTACACCCCATAATTCTTTCGCCAGTTTACATTTGTCTTTTAGGAGGGAGTCGAGAGTGATAATTTCTTCTGCATCTGGAAATGCTTTTTTCATCTCTTCAAATGTCATTATTTTACGTTTAACGAGTATTTTCTTCATTTGGAATTTTTTATATATTTATCAAGAAGTGGTGTACAAGATTCAAATTTCGGCAATGGTGGTACTCGCGTAACTTTACATTTTTTACATTTAAAAAGTTTTGTAAGTGTTGTGTTACATTCAGAGCATTTTAGTGACTTATTTAAGATCATGATTCAAAAAACTAAAGAGATAATCTATACGTTCTGAGGGTGGGGTGAGAGCGAGTTGTTGAATGTAGTTTTTCAGATTGAGTCATCGTTTTCTGTATAAGGATACATTTTATGAAATTTTAAAAACTCTTCAAATTGCTTTTTTGTTCCTTTGAAATAAATCCCCTTAGTATTGTCATAATATTCAATAATCTCAACAAATTCTGATTTTCCTTTCATATCTTTATTGATTAGTTTTTAAATCCTTAAAAAATCTTTTTTCAGCCAACATTAGAGGATAAACCCAGTCTATTTCTCTTTGAATTATCCTTTTTCTCCAAAATTCATACCATTTACACTTCTTTTTAAGAGTAATAAATCTCTCATAGCAATATGTCCATTTGGATAGTGAGGATAGGCCTGTGAACATAATTATTTAGAATCCTTAGATTTTTTCTTATCATCTCTTTCAAACTTCTCTATAAGAGCGTCTATAACAAATTTGGTCATATTGCTCGTTCTTCTTTTTATCTCGTCCATAATCCACTGTGGAATACGGAAATTTGATTTAGGGGTTGGCATAATCATTCATTATCATAATATCCAGAATCTGCCATTTGACATGTGTAGCTACAATATTCTTCGTTTTTTTTGCTTTTATTGTTACATGGAGGATAAGAACATTTTTGCATAAATTTAAATATTACAAAATACTTCTCAATGTTTGTAATTGTTTAATTTCTTTCAAGGCGGATTTAATCTCTTTTTTATCGTACCCAATAGCTTCAAGCATTTGTTCAGACATACCAGAGTCAACATAATATTCTTTGATTTGTTGGATAGAAGTTTTCATAAAGTTTTTGGTGAAGAAGTAGGTTACGTACCCATCTTACTTAATTGTACGTACAAAGTCAATACTTCAATATCAATTAACTAGACAATTTTCCGGCTCATGGTGTACGTACTAATTCCTTTGTGGGTAAACACGATATACTCTTCTCATCATAAATATAACAGGTTACTCCGTTGTCTTGGTCTTCGTAGACGTTCCAGAGGGTGGAGGGATCTTTTAGCGGTTTGGGGGAAATTATAGGTACTAATAACAAGCATATCATAACTCCAATTATTAAGCCTAATGAACCTCCAATAAAACTAGCTAGTATTCTTTTTTTCATAAATTAATCATTATAATCTGAATGGTTTTGTTTCGAATCATAAGCATCAAAAGCTATTAAAGCTGCCATAAGTTCGTTTCGATTTACGGCAAAAGAGTAAGCCCCTATCTGGATTTGTACTATATGGCGTTCGTATTCTTCGTCATCTAGCATTACTTTTTCTTCATTTTCTTCTATATTGTGAATTTGGATTTTCATATTTCAATTTTAAAGTATAAAGATATTATTTGGTAGTTCCGTTATTTGGGGATTGGTTGAGAATTTGACGTATAGCTTGATCTAATGCCGTATTCCGCCCTTTTCGATAAAGACTATGGCTTAATTGTTTTGTTTGCATGCTTTTTAGGAGTTTTACTATTCGTTTTCTTTCCAAAATGAGAGCTGCTTTAACAATAGTTTCCATTGAAACCTTTTCTTCCTTCGCCTCATTTTGTGGCTGGCAGGCATCAATGAAAGTATTATTTCTTAAATTATTATATTTAAGACATTTTGGACACCCTCCCTGAATGTCTCTACCGCGGCAAATATCGCACTTCTTTTCTTCATAATTACTTTGCATCGGGGGAGGGGTTAATAGTTTGATTTATTCTAAATTTTGCCGCATTAAAACCTCTTATATAACAGCTGTAGTACGGTGCATCCATAGGCCATTTATATTTCTCTGG
>JBGAUR010000030.1:0-7402 GCA_044228545.1 Minisyncoccia bacterium
TGAACCTCGTTTGGCGATTCGCGCTGACTTGCATGTAAGGCAGTAAAACTCACTTCGTTTCAATGTGATTTTCTTTTTTGAGTCCTTTTTTCTTAGAAAATCTTTTATATCAGAGCCACGCATTAATATCGGTTTCTTGCCGCCAGGAACGATTGGTAAACCAATAGCTATCCATCGCAAACAGGTTTTCTCATTGACATTCAAGCACTCGGACATTTCCTTGATTGTGTAACTCATAGAACCGCAGATTTTTTGACAGTTAATCCTTGTCATAGGATTAGCATTCACTACTAGGCTTATCGACTTTACTAACTTCATGCGACTTGGGACCGAGCACTGCTTTATAGAGATTGACCAGATGGTTAGCACGAAATGTAGCCTCCTCCCTGGAAAGCGTAATGCCGAACTTGTTTCGGTAAATCTCTATATATTCATCTATAGCTTGCTCGGGAAGCATAAAGCCTATTCGCTGTAGAGTTTATTCTTGAGCGCTTTGAGATGGTCAAAGAACGACCGAGCTTTGACTTTGAGGCGATCGGAGAAGTAGCTATTTGCTGCATCTTCAATACCTTTTTCCTTCTTAAACACAAACAGAGCTTTGCGTGGATTGGTCCTTTGGACCGCTACAAGCTCAAAATCCGCACATAGGAGTGCGGCTGACACGCCGAGGTCGTAGGTAGTCCATACGAAGTCGGGATCATCAAGCGGAACGCCGCCTGATTGTTTTGCTTTTTTACTTTTCATAGTAATTTTAGCTAGGGTTTGTAATATGAGAGTGTTCCTGCTCTCAATTACTTAGGGTGAAAAATCACGATGAACGAAAAACACCGGCTTATAGCCAGTGTTTTGTTGGGTTTTTATTTTCAGTTAAAATTGCGTGAAATCACGACCGTAATTTTCCGCTTCTTTGGTCATAGTTTCGTCGAGGTATTCTTGCGTACCGAACCGATCGGGAGCTTCATCTTTTCCAACAACTTCGAGCTTGATTTTTAAGCGATAGGAGTTTGTTTCAGAAAAATCCTCAAACGGGTCCTGCGAGTTCTTGAATATAAGTTTAAGTTGATCTGCGAGCTGACGCTTTTGCTGACGTAGAGTATCAGGGATTGGTTTTGGAGGTTTCATTTCACCGCCATTATTTGCCAAGAGAGATAAAAGAACCCAAGCAGTGTTAGGTTTGTTCTCTTTGTCATTTGAGAATCCGAGAGCTTCATAATTTGAACTAAGCTGTTTCTTGGGAGTTGTAATGAGTACATCCTGTTGGGTTAGAAAGCGGATCGAAATCTGCTCATATGGTGTAGCTGGAAATCTAGGAAGTACGGTGTTCTTTTTCTTTTTTACAATGATATTATCTTCAATGTTTCTTATATTTAGATCAGGCATACTTGCTATTTCAATTTTCATTGTTTTTTCAGGTTCTATCTGTAAAGGTTTTGGAGCTCTTCGTTCAGAAATTAATTTATTTATACTCTCTAGTTTTTTCTCCTCGTCAGTCATTTGAGTATCTTCTTCAGCCATATTAAGTACTCTGATAATATCACTGTGAACTTTATATAAGGATGGTCTAATACCATCCCACGAGAGCCGTATTCCTTTTTTTGCTGCAATAGCCTTCCATTCAGCTTCTGCTGAGTATAAATCATTTTTGAAAGGTTTATAGAAAAATATCTGATAAGGATAAGTTTTTAACCCTAACTCTTTTATAGTTTTTTCAATCGTATTTGATAAAAAGATATAGGAATCATTTAATTCTTTGGTTGGTTTCTTTGTATCCTCGCAATAAATCTCAAGAATACTAATATATGCCTGATGTGTATCTCTTAAACCTCGTATAATTTCTTTGTTTTCTTTGATTTTTCTTTCATCTTCTTCCTTATCTTGCCTTTCTTGTTCTTCGAACTCTGGAGAGGACGTATGCATTTCTTCCATTTCCTGTTCTGAGAAAACAAGGTAGTCCTTACCAGTATCTTGTATATAGAAATTGTCATACCGCAAATATTTACTTAGTTGCGCTGCTATTTCCTCTGTTTTACTTTCATCAGCATTATAATTAAGCGGATGCAAGAGGGCACTAATAATTTCAGAAATTGTTTTATCCGCTTCCTCGTCCTTTCGGCGGATTATTTGAAGGGTATTATTAAAAGTATCAAAAGGGTTTTCTTCAAACATCTCATCCACAAGATAACCCTTTATAGTTTTATGATTATAAAGAGACAGATTTTTTTTGATTATAGGAGTTATAATCTTTCTGATATCGAAATTAGAGAGACGTTTACAAAACTCTTCAGCTACCAATTCAAGAACTTTTTCAGTAAAATTACTTTTATTAACATCCTGGAATTGTTTAGCTATTTCTTCTATACCTTCCTTAGTAATTTCGATGTTTTTTTCATTAAATAATACTACCTTCGCTGTTCGATCAGTTGATTCAATTTTCAGGTTATCGAAAGAAAGTATTTTATTTAGGTCATCAATAAACTTTTCTCTGTTTTCTGGAAAAGAAAAGTTCAATGGGTGACAAAATTCTTCAATGATACGAAAAAGTTCTTCATCGCCATTAATTTTACTGAAGGCATCTAGGGTTATTCTCCATTTTGCATATAGTTCTTTATCCGTAGATATTTTCGCTTCAGTAAATACATTCACAATTTCATTCGTAGTGAACTGAGAACCTATAACCCGGGCTATTTTTTCTTTTACCTTCAAGCTTATTGGCATAAATGAGTAATTGTAATTTATCCTTAAACATATTGACTTTACCACAATATCCTTGAAAAATAAAGATTTTTTGTTATACTAAACAAGTCCACCTATAACGGTTTTTTGTCTGAAAGTAAGATTGCTTTTCACGCCCCAATTGTGGGCGGAAAGGGGCAGTCCGAGGTCCATAATTGGGACTGCTTTCGGGCATACCGTTATGGGTGGACCCTCGGCTGTCCCTTTTTGATTTTATAATAACGATTCCAAAAAGAGAGCCGACATAGCGTCCACCTATGTCAAAATTACAATTACACGAAAAAGAACTTGTTGCTCGTATTTCAGAACTTGAGTTAGAAATTAAGAAACTCAAAGATCAAAAATATGGACTTATCTGGGAAGATAAACCAGAGGATGTTGTTTTGCAGTGCAAAGAAAATGTACCGATTCTTAGAGAAGTTAAGAATAGAAAAATTGTTTCTGATAATTTTGCTCCGAATAATCTTTTGATTGAAGGTGACAATTACCACTCTCTTTCTGTTTTGAACTACACCCACGCAGGCAAAATTGATGTCATATACGCTGATCCGCCATATAATACTGGAGCTACGGACTGGAAGTACAACAATGATTATGTCGATTCTCAGGACACCTTTCGTCATTCAAAGTGGATCTCTTTTATGGAAAAGAGATTGAAACTTGCAAAGAAATTACTTAGTTCTAAAGGTATTATTTGTGTAACAATCGATGATTATGAACTACCGACACTTTGGCTTTTGATGGATTCAATTTTTGGTGAAGATAATCATCTTGGTACTGTTGTTATAAGGAACAATCCTAGTGGAAGAAAAACTAAGAGAAAAATTGCACAAGTTCATGAATATGCTTTATTTTTCGGAAACCAAGATTCTTTTATAAAAAACCTTGATGTAGAGTTTGCCGATAAAAGCCACAAGTATGTTCAAGATACTGATGGTAGCTGGTATTCACCCGGTAATTTGCGTAAACAAGGAATTGATAGCCAAGCTGAAAAGGATGGAGTTTTGAGCGATAGATTTTACCCTATCTACTATGATCCGAAAACTGGACGAGTTAGCTCTAAAAATAAGCTCAAGGTTGAGATATTACCTATTGACCCAATGGGAGAGAAGAGAATCTGGAGAAGGGGTAAAGATGCGATCGATGAGATGTATAAAAATGGTGATCTGTGGTGTCAGGAAACGAGAAATGGTATCCAGGTTTATTATAAGTTTAGAGGAGGAGTAGATGGTGAACCGCCAAAATCTATTTGGTACGAATCTGAGTTTTCCGCAAGTGAACATGGCACAAGAATGTTGAATGAGATTTTACCCAAAAGAGAGATGTTTCAGTATCCAAAATCCCTTTACGCAATCATCCAATCAATCAAGGTTATAAGTACTGACCCTAATTCTATTATTTTAGATTTCTTTGCTGGATCAGGTACGACAGGTCACGCAGTACTTGAATTAAATAAACAAGATGGCGGTAATAGAAAGTTTATTCTCTGCACTAATAATGAGAATAAACTTTGTGAGGAAGTAACTTACGAGCGCATTAAAAGAGTAGTTAAGGGATATAAGAGTAAGAAAGGTGAGAAGATTGCTGGTCTTGGTGGTAACCTATCCTATTATAAAACCGATCTTATAAATATTGATAAACTGCATAAGATTTCTGATGAGGCAAAAATTAAAGTCACATATCAAGCAGGTGAAATGATAGCAGTAAGAGAAGATACCCTTAAGGAACTAGAGAAAAATGACTGGTGGCAGATTTTTGAGGGTAATAATAAAATAACTGCCATTTATTTCAAAGAAGATAAGGAAAAAATTAAGGAACTAATTAAAAAACTTATTTCAAAAGTTGAGAATGAGAGAACTTCTGTAGTTCTTTATATTTTTGGCTGGGGTAAAAATGAGTACAAGAATGAATATAGTTCAGGTTTGATTCGTGTCGAGGACATTCCTGAGCCAATACTTGAAGTTTATAAGGAAATAAATCGTTTATAATTTTATGCTTACACTAAAACCGTTTCAAGAAACAGCCATATCGCAACTTAAGGATAAGTTCTTAACCTTATGGAAACTTGGCGATACAAATGTTAATCTCACCTTCAAATCTCCTACTGGCTCAGGTAAGACGATAATGATGGCTCAGTTTTTAAGAGATATCGTTTCCGATCCTCGTTTTTCAAATGCAGATGTTGGTTTCGTTTGGATAACAAACTCTGACTCTCTTGCAATGCAATCAAAAGAAAAGCTCTTTTCATATTATGGTGGAGCAAGCGAAAACCCTCTAGTTGATATGAACGATTTAAGAGATGGTAATATCCCTAAAAATGGCGTGTTCTTTATAAACTGGCAAAAACTCGTTTCGAAAGCAAAAGACAATAGAAAGCTCCGTACTGAAGGTGAATCAAATACTACGTTTGATATGTATTTGGAAAATACGCATTTACTCAAGCGTGATGTGATATTGATTATTGATGAGGAGCATATAGCTTCAGATACGGTCCTTGCTAGTGATTTGATTAAGAATGTTATTAAGCCAAGAATCATTATTGGTGTTTCTGCTACCCCACAAACAAAAGGTATTACTGTAGATGTTGATCGCAAGGATGTTGTTAGAGAGGGTTTAATTAAAGAGAAGATTATTTTCCAGACGGCAGAAGATTTAGAACAAAGAGAGCATAAAGGTATGGATCAAGATGATATTCTTCTTACCCTTGCATTCGAGAAGCGAGCTGAACTTGTAGCATATTATAAAAAGCTCAAGATTGATATTAACCCTCTTGTTTTAATCCAACTTCCAAATGACGATCGAGCAAGAAAAGATACCGCTAATATGACAAAACAAGATCTAGTAATTAACTTCTTAAAATTAAAAGGTGTATTAGCTCAGGAAATAGCTATTTGGCTTTCTGAAGATAAGGTTAATCTTTCAGATGTTGAAGCAAGTAACGCACCAGTATCATTCTTGCTTTTCAAGCAGGCAGTAGCGACTGGCTGGGATTGTCCACGAGCAAGCATCTTGGTAATGTTCCGTGAGATTAAAAATCCCACATTTGCCATTCAAACAGCAGGTCGCATATTACGTATGCCGCTTGGAACACACTTCTCGATTCCAGAACTTAATCTCGGCTATTTATATACAAACTATAAGCGTAATGAAGTGCTAGTAGGTTATGCAAAATCTGCTGATCAGAACAGACCAGCAATAAATGGAAGCTACAGAAAGCAATCTGTTGAACCGATAATTCTCGATTCCGTATTTATGAGCCGTACTGACTACAATGACTTGGGTGATAGTTTTCAAGAAACTTTCAAAAAAGTTGCTAATGATTATTTTGGTATTTCTGACAAAGATACTAAAACAAGTACAGTTAAGAAGCTGACTGATAAGAAACTCGCCTTGGATAAAAGAGTGACAAATGGCTTGATTGTTGATGTTGAGATTGATGATTATGACAATTTTAAACATGAGCTTCTTTCTGAGGGAAGTAGCTATGAGCAGGAAATGTCACAGCACGATTTAGAGAGGTTATATAATCTTTTCTGCTTTAACAGTATTGCAAGGCAAATTGATGAAGATAAAAAGTTTGCACCAGAGCGTTCGTGGGGGAAATTAAAAACTGCACTTAATGTGTGGCTTCTAGGATTACTTAAAGAACAGAGATTACAAATCTACCATATTATTGTTAATGATTTTCTGAAAGCAAATAGCGTTTTAAGTAATATTATTGGTAAAGCATTATCTGCTTATCGTTCTATCCGCGAACAAGAAGTAAATCATAAATCAGATCGATCTAAGAGAACTGAAGAGATTGAAATCCCTAGACCATCACTTTTCTATACTGATCAATATGAAGAAATGAAAACTAGGAAGAGCGCAATGCAACCATTCTTTATAGAAAAAGAGTACAACGGTAAAAAGAATGAAACAAACTTCATCAAATCGCTTGATGAAAGAGAGAATATTTTATGGTGGTATAAAAATGGTGATTCAGGCAGTGAGTTTTTCTCTATCCCATATCACGATCCAGCAAAGAATAAAGAGAGTTTATTCTATCCTGACTGGCTCATAAAAACCCAAAAAGGTCTCTATATCATAGATACCAAAGGTGGTGATACTGCAAAAGGGGCTAAAGAGCGTGCAGAATCGCTCCAAGCGTGGCTTAAAGGCAAGAAGGGATATTACGGGGGTATAGCTGTTCAAGATGGTTCAAATGGCTGGAAAATCAACACTAGCCCAAAATATGAATATACAACAGCACTAAAGGGCTGGAAGGATTTTGAGGAGTTTTTGAGATAACTTATATAGAAAAGACCTGTTTCTAAAGGTAAATATCGCTTTACAATTTGACGGATATGTACTGGAAAATTAAAGAAAAGTATCGGAAAGGGGGCTCTGAGAAAAATAAAAAATAAAACCGGCTGCATCTAGCAACCGGCTCGTATTGGGACTCGCTATTTCCCTTTCTTTTAGCGAAATGTACTTTTAGATTTTTTAAAATATTAGAGCTTAGCTCTTTGATGAGTTAACTTTTCGAGAGCAAAGATTACCTTCAGCTCTTGTTCTATTGTTTCTTCAGTATTTATGACCAACTGGTGTGATCTGGATTCTAAACTTTCCCAAATCTTTTTTATTATCTGTCTCACACGTTCTCTCGTTATGTCAAAAATAATACCAA
>JBGAUR010000031.1:0-7310 GCA_044228545.1 Minisyncoccia bacterium
AATAATAATAATGACATCATTTGTTTACATGAATGGAGCATTATTTATGGGTAAGTTTTTTTAATCATTATGTATATAATTTATGCATTACTAGGAGCAATAATGGCAAGTATAGGTACTATATTTGCAAAACTAGGGCTTAAAGGTGTTGACGCTAATCTACTTACTGCTATAAGAGGGATTGTTATGGCAATAGTTGTATGCATTGCAGCGTTGTCTTTTGGGAAGTTGTCTGTGACTGCAATAAATTCTCTTTCTCAAAAGCAATGGATTTTTGTTATTTTATCTGGACTTGGAGGAGCACTCTCTTGGATATTTTTCTATCAAGCACTTGCAGGTGGACCTACTGTTGCTGTGACTGTTATAGACAAACTCTCTGTAGTTCTAACTGCAATTTTTGCCACAGTTGTACTAGCAGAGGGGATTACAATCCAAGCTGGGATTGGACTTGCTCTAGTATTTATCGGGACACTCCTAGTTTCTGTACCATGGGAAAAAATTAAATCGTTGTTTGGATAAAAAAATTGGTGAACTCGTAGAAACGAGCCCACCTTTATCATATTTTTTTTATCCTTTTCTTATTTTTTGGATTTCAGTTTCCTCAGATTATATTCCAAGACTGCTCTTGGGATCTCTTTCTGGAGTTTGAACAGCATTTCCTCCATGCTGTGGTCAAACTTGAGCATATTTATCCTCCGGGCTCCTTCTCCTCCAAGTAGAGGAAGTATTGTTCCGTTCTTCTTGATTTTGAAGGTTACTACTACATCCGGTGGATAAGCAGGCTCTCTGTTTTCAATTTTGATTAATATGTTTTTCAGATATTCATGAATAATGAAGATGTGTCCTTCAGCATCTTCATTTTCTGGGATATGAATCCCTAAAGTATTTCTGCCGGCAAACTTAAACATTTCGACACTACCGTTAAGGTAGTGGAAATATTTATCGCATTGATAATCCGGATGGTGCGATTTCTTTCCGATTGCGGTTTTTAGGATGGTGTGTATTAAAACTCCAAGTCCTGACATGATTTTTGTGCTCATCTTTTTATTTTTTTTTGGTTTCCGGTCATATTAACACATTTTTCTATATAGTCAAAATTATCTTTTGACTTATTTTTTATAGATGTTAATGTTGAGAAAAACATCAACATGAAAAAAATATTAAGCTGGCTCGGAACTACCTTATTAGTGGTATTCAGTTTTTTTACTTGCAATATGATTGGTCAAATAAACTTGACCAAAGACGAAGAGGAAATCAAGGAACAAGTCCTTGTTTCCATTGAGTCAGACCTGCCGGCTGATTTTGACCTACTGGTTGATTCAATGGCAAGCGACATCAGGGAATATGCCCGAATCCCGGATACCATACATGTAATGTACGGACAGTACGGTAAACCAGTTGAAACGTTTGATACGTTGCGGGGTGCTAACCTGATATCTTCACACGGAGATACATTATTTATCACCCCAATTGATCCTGGATTACTTAAATACAAGGTACACCCAAGAACTTCAAGTGTGATTGGTATGAAAATCCTTGAAATGGTAAAAAAATAATTTGGCTCATGCCAATCAAAAAGGCTCCCCGCGGAGCCGTTTTTTATTGTGTGGACCGTACAGGACTCGAACCTGCCACCCCCTCATTGCAAATGAGGTGCTCTACCAGATGAGCTAACGGCCCAATTCACCTATATTACCGTATTTTTATCTTTTTGCAAGAGTTAAAAAAGCGAATATATAGCAGCTAGAGCTGTAATACTCATCAATATTGTTGTAGTCCAACCAATAATATTTACTAATTTTGAGTTTTTAAATCTACCCATTACTTTTTTATTTCCACTAATATGGACAATAAATATTAGTATTATCGGAGCAACAATACCGTTTGCAATCGCAGAATAAATTAGAGCTTTGATTGCATCTATTCCAACAAAATTAAGCAATATTCCGATTGCAATGGAGATACTAATGATAGCGTAAAAAGCTTTTGCTTCTGATAGTTTTCTGTACAGTCCTTCTTTCCATCCAAAACTTTCAGATAATGCGTATGCTGTAGATCCTGCAAGTACTGGAATAGCAAGCATCCCTGTACCTATTATTCCTATAGCAAATAGATATGCTGACCACTTTCCAGCAAGTGGAGCCAAGGCCTGGGCTGCGTCGCTTGCTGTATTTATATTGGTGATTCCATTTTTAAATAAAGTATTTGCACAGACTGCAATAATAAAGAACATTACAAGGTTTGAGAAAACCATACCACTCCACACATCTATGCGCATTTTCTTTATTTCTTTTTTTGTTGCACCTAATCTTGATTCATCAGTTAACTTTCCTTCAACAATTTGTTCTTCTACTTCTTGTGAAGTTTCCCAGAAGAAAAGATAAGGAGAAATAGTTGTACCTAAAATAGCTGTTATTAATAAAATCTGATTTTTTGAAAATTCAAAACTAGGAATTAAACTATCATGCAATAATTGTGACCAATCCATGTTCACTATAAATCCTGTAGCTATGTAAGCAAGCAGGCTTATTACCATCCATTTTAGTATCTTTGCGTATCGTTTATATGGGATATATATCATGAGCAATAAGCATACCAATCCAGTTAGTACTATCGTGAAAATAAAAGATGCTGAAGGGATTATCAGCTGGACAGCTTTTGCTATCGCACCTAAATCTGCTCCAATATTTAGAGTATTGGCTAAAAACAATAATAGGGTACAAAAATATAATACTTTCTTTGAGTACAGCCTTTTTATGTTTGTTGCCAGACCTTGTCCGGTTACGAGAGCTATCCTTCCGCACATTTCTTGAACAGTAGATACCAATGGAAGGATCCAAACAGCTAGCCAAATCAAGGTGGTCCCGTATTGTGCTCCTGTTTGAGAGTAAGTGGCTATACCAGAAGGGTCATCGTCTGCAGCACCACTTACAAGGCCCGGTCCAAGTTTATCAATATATTCTTCTCCCTCTTTTAAGATAGATCCTTTATCTTTTGCCATGTAAAATTATTATACTATTTTATTGTAATTTGATACAATTTAATACACATGGCCCTCAATAAGCCTAATAAAATTCAAATAATTAAATATGCTCCGCCACCTCCTGATCTGCCTGTGCTTGGACAAGTTGATCCTAGCGAGGTTTCTTTTATTGGACGTACAAATTATGTAGCTGCACTTGAAGAGAAGAAATTCGTCTTTGGTATTAAACGTGTGGATCGAAGACGCCACTTATATATCATAGGAAAGTCTGGAGTAGGTAAGTCAAAACTCCAAGAATTAATGGTTCGCCAAGATATAGCTTATGGGCATGGCGTTTGTGTGATAGATCCCCACGGTGAATTTATTGATGATATTTTAGGTTTTATCCCAGAGAATCGTATAAACGATGTGTGTATTATTGATCCTGGAGATATTGATTTCCCGTCATCCTTCAATCCTCTTGCTAATGTTGATCCCACATTTAAACACCAGCTTACTCAAGGATTGATCGAGGTTCTCCGTAAGCAGTTCGGAGCAAACTGGACACCTCGTCTTGAGCACGTTTTTCGTTTTACTACACTCGCTCTTTTAGACTATCCTTATGCAACTATGCGCGGGATGATATCCATGCTTACTGATCGTAACTATCGTCAAAAAGTTGTGGAATATATCGAGGACGACATGGTAAAGCGCTTCTGGGCTATCGAATTCGCAGACTGGTCAGAAAAATTTGATACGGATGCTATCATTCCGCTTGTTAATAAGCTCGGGCAGTTTCTTTCTGATCCGATGCTTCGAAATATTTTCGGACAAAAAGAAAACAAGATAGATATTGAACAGATTATGAATGATCAGAAGATATTATTGATCAATCTCTCAAAAGGAAAAATCGGGGAAGAGAATTCATCTTTTTTTGGAGCGATGTTCTTAACCAAGATTAAACAAGCAGGAATGGCTCGAGCTAAAATGGAAGCAAAAGATCGTAAAGATTTTTATTTATATGTAGATGAGTTCCAAAACGTCGTGACAGATACATTTGAGAACTTGCTATCAGAGGCTCGTAAGTATGCGATCAATCTAACTATGGCTCATCAGTATGTCGGACAGATACCAGTAAAAGTTGAAGCAGCAGTTTTGGGTAACGTTGGATCCATTATTTCTTTTCGTGTTGGAGGTGATGATGCAGTCAAACTCAAGCCAGAATTTTCTCCGATATTTGATGTGAAAGATATGATTAACCTTGGAGTGGGGGAATTTTATGTGAAGATGACAATAGATGGAGAGTCGTACGATCCATTTTCAGCTGAGACTCTACGTGTTCTTCCTGCGACACACCCATCATATCGTGATCGTGTGATTGAAGCATCTCGTAATACTTATGCCATACCTGCTGGTGAAGCTCAGCGTCTAATCGCTGAAGAAGAGTCAACAATTATTCGCTCAGCTCAAGAAAAAGCTGCTATTACCGGAGGAAAGAATTCTGTTTATGGTGAAAAAGAAGAAAAAACTGTAGTAGAAGAAAAAGCAAGCGAGCCATTAATCTAATAAATGGCTGAAAAATAAATATGCTAATTATGAGTCGTGTCGGAGCCCCCGTAGAGAGGGTAAAGCGCGAAGAATTAGCTTATTTATTTGTAAGTGGTAAAATTAAGTGGTAAAGGTCTTAGCCTAATAAACCCTTATATTATATGATTTTTATATATACAACATGTAAGGATATGGACGAAGCAGAGAAACTAGCCTCTATAGTTATTGAGTCGAAAATAGCTGCTTGTGTGGATTTCTGGCCTATTAAATCTTGCTATAACTGGGAGGGTAGTATGCAATGCGTCACTCAAGCTATGCTCCTGGTGACTACACTTGAAGCAAAGCTCGACCCAGTAACTAAAATGATAAATGACAATCACACCTACAGTGTGCCACTGATCGCTGGGGTAGATATTCGTCGTATGAATCACGATTATAAAGAGTGGATGGCAAGCGAGATACAATAATGAATTTTAAGACTGTTACAATCTTTGGAACTTTTGATGGTATACATGAAGGTCACCTTGCTTTTATTCGCGAAGCAAAAAGTTTTGCCGACAGACTTGTTGCCATAGTTGCTCGTGACCAAACAGCAGAAAAGCTAAAAGGTCAGAAACCTTTAAATGACGAATCTAGTCGTATTAAATCTATTATGGATATTCCAGAGGTAGATATTGCCTACCTGGGTGACCCAAACGAAGGTACTTACAATATTTTAAAAGAAGTTAAGCCGGATTTGATATACTTAGGCTATGATCAACAAGCCCTTTTTGAAAGTATCAATAAAGCGATAAAGAAAAAGATTATTCCAAAAGTTGAGATTAAGATAGGAATAGCTCATAAACCAGAAAAGTTTAAATCATCTATCATAAATAAAAAATGAACGAAACTAAAAACTGCCAAAACTGTAAAAAAGATTTCACAATAGAACCCGATGATTTTTCATTTTACGAGAAAATGAAAACCCCAGTACCAACTTGGTGTCCTGAATGTAGAATGATTCGTCGTTTGACTTGGAGAAATGAGCGCAATCTTTTTCGAAGGAAGGATGCTCATACTGGAAACGATTCATTCTCTGGTATTCCAGCCGAAGCACCTATGCAAACATATGAAACGACTTACTGGTATGGTGATGAGTGGGAAGCACTCGACTACGGTGTAGAGTATGACTTTTCAGTACCATTCTTTGAGCAGTTTCAGTCGTTGTTTAATCGTGTACCTATTATGGCAAAGTCTTCTGCTGGATTTATGATCAATTCAGATTATTGTAACGAGGCAGGTAGGCTCAAGAATGCATATCTATGTTTTGATGCAGATTTCGTAGAAGATTCTGGATATTTGGTAAAGGTCACTAACGTAAAGAATTCATTTGATTCTCATGAGATGATAGATGATGAGCTCTGTTATGAATGTGTCATGGTATACAAATCGTACCAAACTATGTTTTCTGTTGATTGTGAAAGCTGTGTTGATGTGTGGTTTAGTAAGGGGCTTCGTGGGTGTACCAACTGTTTTGGTTGCGTCAATTTACGGGGAAAATCTTATTATTTTTTTAACGAACCGCTTTCAAAAGAAGAGTACGAAAAAAGAATATCTGAATTAAATCTCGGTTCTCACGAATCAATTAAACAGTTAAATAGCACCATTCCAGATTTTTGGCAAAAGTTTCCTGTCAAATATTATCATGGTACAAGAAACGTTAATTGTACCGGGGATAGAATAAACGATTCTAAAAATGCGCGTGACTGTTTTTCGGTAGAGGATGCTGAGAATTTGCGTTATGTACAGATAAGCGTTTTGAAGGCAGCCAACTCCTATGATTCTTGCCAGCTTTTTATGGGTGTAGAAAATGCCTATGAGTGTATGACGTGTGGAGATGGAGCTTATGGACTAAAATACTGTTTCAATTGTTTTGGAAATGTCCGCGACTTAGAATACAGTGGTTATTGTTTTGGTACTTCAAATTGTTTTGGTTGTGTGAGTCTAAAGAAAAAACAATACTGTATTTTAAATAAACAGTATACAAAAGAAGAGTACGAAGAACTCATGCCTAAGATAGTACAGCATATGAAAGATATGCCTTATATTGATGAACAAGGTAGAGTTTATACATATGGAGACTTTTTCCCATCATCTTTCTCACCTTTGGCGTACAATGAAAGTCTAGCACAAGATTATGTACCAATAAATAAAGAAGAAGCACTAAAGAAAGGGTTTTTATGGAGAGATCCAAATGCACGTGAATTTCAAACGACTATAAGCGGTAAAGATTTACCCGATTCAATTACTGAAGTCTCAGAAGATATCACCAAAGAAGTTATTGCTTGCGAATCTTGTAAACGTGCATATCGAATAGTTCCGATTGAATTGCAATTTTATAAAAGGATAGGCTTACCATTACCCCACAAATGTCATAATTGTAGATTTTTAGATAGATACGTATTTATAAATAAACCAAAACTTTATCATCGTTCATGCATGAAAGAAGGTTGTAAAAATGAATTTGAAACAAGCTATGCTGAAGCACAGCCGGATATTGTCTATTGCGAGTCTTGTTATCAACAAGACGCCTTTCTTTTATGAACATATATTCTTTATATAAAGATGTATGTAATAAATGTGGTGATAATATAATATCTATGTTTAATAAAGATAGTAATCGTATAGTTTACTGTTCAAAATGTTGGTGGGCAGATGATTGGGATGGTACTGAATATGCTGTTGATTATGATCCTTCAAGAACTTTTTTTGAGCAATTTATTGAACTTCAGAAAAAGACTCCTAATATGGCGTTAGATAC
>JBGAUR010000032.1:0-7258 GCA_044228545.1 Minisyncoccia bacterium
TTTTTAAAAAAGGAGTGAAGGTCGTTTTTGAGCTAGAGTTGCCGTCAAATTTGAATAACGGCGAATATACCATCGAGCCAGCGGTTGCAAATGCTTCTGCCACAGTATTCTTTGACAGAATACCAGAGGCTAAAAAATTCTACATTAACGGCGGAGGCAATCCTTACGCCATTGTTGTAGAAGATAAAAAGATTCACCTAGAACAACTGAAGTAATGAATATTAGCTACTGTTACAATTGCGGTAAAGAAAAGACCTACGAAGTTCATTATCCTGTTACAGATGAACTTGCAAATGAATGGGAAATATCAGATGAGCTAAAAACACTCTTCAACGAAAGAGAAGGAAAAAGATGTACAGGCTGCGGCGCAAATATAAGGTCACAAGTTTTTGCTAAAGCAATTATAGAATCAAAGTTTGGCTACAGTGCAAAAAACTTAGTAGAATGGGTTACTCTTGCGAATCAGAATAACCTAAATGTGTGCGAAATTAACTCGTGTCACGAACTACACGCCACACTTAAAAAACTGTCTAATTACACCCATGCAGAGTACGGCACTTCTAGTCAACAAGACATAGAAAACTTGACTTACCAAGACAACCGCTATGACCTAGTTCTTCACAGTGAAGTTCTTGAACACGTAAATAATCCGGCTAAAGCAATGGATGAGTGCAGGAGGGTGATTAATAACCAGGGGCTAGTGCTATACACAATACCAATTGTTTGGAATAGAAAAACAAGAAACAGAACAAAAATAATAAGCGGGAAAACTAAATATATACTGCCAAAGTCCTATCATGGGCAGAAAACCGAAGACTATTTAGTAAGACATGAGTTTGGGGGTGATGTTGGAAAGTTATTAAAATCCAAAGTTGCTTTAGCACAAGCAAGTGTTCAAACCTATGTGTTATCATCAGAAAAAAACGGAACATTTATGACACAAAAAGAAATAAACAATATAAAATATAGTGAGAAACAATCTGAGGAAAAAATTAGAATAATGAATAAAGACAATACAACCTTAGAAAATGATTACGAAAGAATGGTTCCTGAATTTCATAAAGGTACTCTGACTTATGCAGAACACATTACCAGATACGATTCAGCAAAATCTTTAGTAAATAATAAAATAGTATTAGATATAGCGAGTGGTTCGGGCTACGGAACTAAAATATTGGCTAGTAAAGCTAAATATGTATACGGTGTTGACGTAAACCAAAAAGCCATAAATTACGCCAAAAAGATGTACAATGCAAAAAATATAGAATACTTGGTTGGCGACGGAGAAAAAATACCCCTTGAAAACGACTCGGTAGACCTAGTAACAACATTCGAAACCATTGAACATATCAAAGACTACAGAAAATTCTTGGATGAGGTAAGCCGTGTTCTAAAAGACGAAGGAATGGCAATAGTTTCTACGCCAAATGATTTGGAATTTGCTGAAGGAAACCACTTTCACTTACACGAGTTTACATACAATGAATTAAAAGGGCTACTTAAAAAACATTTTAAACACATAGATTCGTATTTTCAGGCTACTAGCAAGTTCGTAGCCTTGGGGGATGAAAGCATATTTAACAGAGAAGGAGAGATAAAAGTCCCAGTTATAAATTTATCACCAACACACCCTAATAAATACCTATATTTCTATTTAGTTTGTAGTAATAAGCCCATAAAGAACAAGATAAAACCCATTGCTTCCATAGGTGAACACTACAGCGACAGACTGCTACAGCAAGAAAAACAAAAACACCAAAAAGTAATCAACGATTTATTAAATGAAAATAACAAGCTAGAAAGAGAAATTACCAATATTAGAAAATCAAAATCGTATAAATTAGCAAAGAAACTATCAAGCGTTCGCAACAAGGCTAGAATAAAGAGAAATTAATGTGAAGTTATTCAAAAAAACACCACCAATTATCGAAAAACCTGTTAATGAAAAGCCATATAGTTTTTATATCGATAGCCCCAAAGAGGAAAAACTGTCGTCTAATAAGCTTGTTATCAGGGGTTGGGTGATGCCCTCCAACAAAAGCATAAAAATAAAAGATATACAGGCAAAAATTAATTCAAAAAAAAGTAAAGTTAAATTTGGAATCAGAAGAGACGATGTATATAAAGTATTTTTAGAGCAAGATAAATATGCACAGATTTATAGCGGTTTTTACTTAGAGATAGAACCGGAAAACGGATTATTAGAACTGCTGGTTGATATAGGAAATGGTTATGAAAAGTTTTATGAAATTAATATAAAAATATCTAAGAGATCTCAAGCTGGTTACTGGGATGAACACTTAATAACACTGGAAAATAAAAAACAATATTACTTTGAAGACAACTCAAATAATAAATACCTTGAATCGAAAGACGACCCGAAACTAGTAGCCTTTTATTTGCCCCAGTTTCACCCCATTCCAGAGAACGACAAAGCATGGGGAAAAGGTTTTACAGAGTGGCATAATGTAACAACTGCGCAGCCCCGATTCGTAGGACACCTTCAACCGTTTTTGCCGCGAGACCTTGGCTTTTATGACTTAAGGCTAAAAGAAACAATTGGTGATCAAATAAAACTTGCCAAGCAACACGGGATTTATGGCTTCTGTTTTTATTACTATTGGTTTAGCGGCAAGAAGGTCTTGGAAACTCCATTAAACACTTTTCTTACACAAAAAGACTGGAATTATAATTTTATGATTTGCTGGGCAAATGAAAATTGGACAAAAAGATGGGATGGTAAAGAAAAAGATGTAATTATTTCTCAAAAATATACAGAAAACGATCCTATCAACTTCATTATGGACGTAGAGCCAATACTGTTAGATAAAAGATATATTCGAACAAACAATAAACCAGTGTTGGTTGTATATAGAGGTTCCGAGCTAAATAACCCTAAAAACTTTTTGAATGTATGGAGGAGTTATTTTAAAGAAAAACACAATCTAGAGCTGGAAATACTAACTACATTAAACTTTGATGATAGCGATCCAACAAAAATTGGGTTTGATGGCGCAATAGAATTCACGCCACAAGCAGATAACAACCGAGACGATTTCAATAACCATATTTATAAAATAAATAGCTCTAAAGAGAACATGCTAGACGCAGACAGCAACATAAGTACTATTGATTATAGGGCCTTTGCCCTTTTAGATCGTAATAAAGAGTACTACAAGTTCCGTACTTATAAATGCGTTGCTCCATCATGGGATAATGACGCTAGGAAAAAGGGTAAGGGTTCGACGGTTGTTCATAGTTCAAGTCCTGACCTCTATGCTCGCTGGTTAGATAAAGTACTAGAGACCGAAAAAGATAAAAAAAATAGCCAACTAGTGTTTATAAATGCATGGAATGAATGGGCTGAAGGTGCTGTACTAGAACCCACCATGCACAACGGCTCAGCAGTATTAAATAGGACTACAGAAATACTTTCAAAATATAGCAAAAATAAACAAAATAAAATTAACTTCCCTATTTACGGAATAAACAGACGCCCAAATACCGACGTAGCAGTAATAGTCCATTTATTCTATGAGAAAGAATGGAAGTACATAGCCAGAAAATTAAAAGTATTGAAAGACATAAAATACGATTTATTCGTAACTCTTTCCGTTGAAAAATCGGAAATGGCTGAAACAATACAAAAGAACCACCCTTATGCAAATATAACAATGGTTCCTAACAGGGGGAGAGATGTATTACCGTTTCTATTTATCGCAAACAGGATAAAGGATAAGGGATATAAATACATATTAAAACTTCACACAAAAAGATCCGTTCATCTAAAAAATGGAAAAGATTGGTTTATAGAATTAACAGATAGCCTGCTTCACTCCAACCAATCCATTAAGAAAATAATCAAAAGCCTTAATAACGGAGCTGCTTTTGTTGGGCCTAAAGGACACTACATACACCTAGATGATTACATGGGGAGAAACGAGCTAAACATAAAAAAATTACTAGAAATAATTTGTGGTAACAATAAAACCAAAGAAATTGTTCTAAATATGCCAAACTTGGGATTTATAGCAGGTACTATGTTCTGGTGCAGACTAGATTCAATTAAACCAATATTAGATCTACACCTGACAGTTGAAGATTTTGAAAACGAGAGCGGACAAACAGACGGGACTATAGCTCACGCACTAGAAAGGATTTTTGCTGCCGTAGCAGTTACTGAAAATAAAAGTATATTCACGGTATCAAATGTCAACGGCGAGGTCGAAAAATCTTTACCAACTGCACAGCACGGATTTGCAAAGAAAACTAATCAAACAATTTTAAATGAAAAATAAGACTAATCTTAAGATTCTATTCCTTTCACATATATCAGAGCTAGTGGGTGGGGCAGAACGCTCTATGTTAGATGTTGCCGATGTTTGGGTGAAAGAATTTAATATTTATCCCGAGTTTATTCTGAGGAATCCCATAGGAAGTCTAGCTGAAGAACTGGATAAAAGGGGGTGGAAACACCATGATTTGGACTATACTTTTTGGTCGCATTCAACATTGCCGAACACTCCTGAAAGTATATACAGCCAGTCGACACAAAACAGCAAAGCTATAATTGAAATCGAAAAGATAATTAAAAAAACTAAACCCGATATAGTTATGACGAATACTATAGTTGCACCATGGGCGGCATTGGCGGCTTATTATCAGAGACTTCCACACGTCTGGTTTATAAGGGAGTATGGCGACCTTGATCATGGAAGAGTATTCGAGTTAGGCAGAGAGAAAACCTTTGAAGACATAGACGATCTGTCGGATCTGGTTGCTACAAACTCCAGAACATTGGCTAAGTACGTTAAAAAATATGTCAACCCCAAAAAGGTTACCACTGTGTATACACCTTTCAATTTGGATTTAATTGATAAAAAACTCTCAAAGAAAGTCGAGAATCCTTTCAGGTTTGAAGACTCTTTGAAACTAGTAATCATAGGCAATATAACTGAGTCAAAAGGCCATCTGGAGATTGTAAGAGCTATGTCTATTTTGAAAAATCAAGGAAAAAAAACAGAGCTTTGTGTGGTAGGGAGCGAGGGTCCAATAGAATATAAGAAATTACTTCAAAAATTCATTAAAGAAAATAAACTTAGTGAGAGTGTTCATTTTGTTGGAAATCAAAATAACCCTTTTCCATATATAGCGCATTCTGATATTGGGTTGATGGCTTCTAGGATGGAAGCTTTTGGGCGTGTAACTTATGAATATCTAGCTAGCAGTAAACCTGTGGTTGGCGCTAATTCTGGTGCAACGCCCGAAATGGTAATAAATAATCAAACAGGGTATTTATATAAGGCTGGTGACTATAATGATTTATCAAATAAACTAAGTCAATATTTTGATAACAGAACTCTCTTGGTTAAACATGGTAAAAATGCACGAAATTTAGCCGAGTCTATGATTGGTGATAAGTTTGGGGCAGAAGCTCTGTATAAAAAAGTATTAAAGGCCATAGACGATCATCCAAAAAATATTACTAAACCAATTAACTTTACACACAGAATTCTAGAATACCAAGATATTGCAGCAAACAATGTCTTATCAGTAAAGAAGCTGGCAGTGACTAGGGTCAAACAAAGGTTAAAAAAACCATATAAGAAAATTCGAGATTTAACAAACAGAAATAAAAAATAAAATGTCAATAAAAGCTGTAAACACAACCATAATAGTACCTGTGTATGGCGACTGGCCATCACTTAAAGATTGTATAGAATCGTTAAAACAATATGTGGACGGTAGAAACAAAGTGATACTAGTCAATGATTGCGGCCCAGATGTAGAAATTATAGAGAAGAATATCAAAAGAGCTATTAATGGACATAAAAACTTTAGATATTATCGAAATAAAAAAAATCTGGGGTTTGTAAGAAATTGCAATAATGCAGTACTCAAACTAGATAAAACAAAAAATGATATTTTGCTATTGAATAGCGACACAAAAGTAACAAAAAACTTTCTACAAGAAATGCTAGGAGTGCTGTATTCTGACAAAAAAATAGGAGTTGTTTCGCCTAGGTCGAATAACGCCACTATTGCCACTATCCCACTATCATCTGCACCCCAAAAGGGCATCGGTACCGTAGAGTCATACGAGCTATTTGTGAAGATAAAAAACAAATTGCCACCGCGCAGCATAGTGCCAACAGCACACGGATTCTGTATGCTAATCAGACGAGATTTGATTGAAAAATACGGTCTCTTCGACGAAGTCTTTGGTAAAGGTTACGGCGAGGAAGTTGATTTTTGTCAACGCCTCAGAAAAGCTGGCTATAAATGCGCGCTAGCTAACCAAGCCTATGTATTCCATCAGGAAGCACGCAGCTTTTCACTAGAGGCCAAGGCTAAGCTATTGGAGCAGAACAACAAAATAATCTGGCAGAGATATCCGAGTTACAGGCAAGAGGTTAGGGACTATATGGAATCAGCATTAAAAATAGAAAGCGCCATCGATCATTCTGTTGCCAGACCAAGTGCTGGACAGAAAGCAAAAACGGCAGTAAAGCGAACATTGACCAGAAACAAACTATCGCAAAAGATCATCAAGACCGTTCGAGCAAGAAGAAAAAAGCACTAGTTACTTTTTTTGTCATTCACCAGATGCTGATAAATAATAGTAGCTGTATTCTTTGATGAGCGTTTATCCCAAACATATTGTTGCCCGTTTTTAACTCTCTTTTCAACTTCTGCCTCGGACACTTTTTTTGTTATCAAACTCTCAAGCGTTTCGAGCCAAGCGTCACTTGCGTTGTTAACACGAATAACATAACTATCCAGACCAGTCGCCTTATAGGCCTCTGTATTAGAAACAACCGGTAGGATGCCAGCGGCTAGGTAGTCCAGACACTTAATGTCAGACTTGCCCTTATTGAAATCAGAATCTACCAATGGCGATAACCCAATATCGAATCTATTTTTTGATACAAACCACTCAACGAACTCTGGGTATAGCGAGCTTTTTAAATAGATCCGGTTCACCCAGGCTTGGCTAGGAGCGTTGTCTGTAACCCCAACTAAATCTAGTGAAAATGACCCAGGGTATCTTCCGTTTAGTTTTTCTAGCGCTGGAAGAATAATTTTCAGGTCTTTGTCGTGTGTCGCTGTACCCATATACACCATACGTAGTTTCTTGGTAATAACTTTTTTATTATTGTTTACTTTTGTTTGCCAAAGCCTTGGGTCTAAGCCATTAGGTACGACAAAAGCCTTCTTTTGCAATTTATGATCTAATGACTTTTGCAGGATGCTAGTA
>JBGAUR010000033.1:0-6966 GCA_044228545.1 Minisyncoccia bacterium
GAATAGTCTTGTTTTACAGAATCTCTCAAACCAGGCACATCTGAAGCAACGACAGGTGTTCCACAGGCATTTGCTTCAATTACCGTCAATCCCCAACCCTCCATAGATGAGGGATTTACCATTACCCAAGCCTTCTGAAGCAATTTTACTTTTTCTTCCTCCGAAACCTTACCTAAAAATGTGACAGGAGCCTGAATTCGATGAGCATATGCCTTAAGCTTTGTGAGCTCCTCACCTTCGCCAGCAATTACAAATGAAGACTTTGGGTATTTTTTTGATAAGTCTCGTGCCAATTTTATAAATACATTGATCGATTTGTAGTACTGTAGTCGACCAAGATATAAGATAAGCGGTGTTGCGCTTTTCTTACCCAGTTTATATTTAAGTCGATCGACACCGTTGAAGATTATTAATGGTTCAATCGTGGTTAGTTTATGGGCAAATATTTCTTCCTTTGTTGATGGTGAAACTGTAATAAACTGAATTCGTTGGTATACGAATGGCATAAGTTTTATTTCAAGCCAAGATGCAATTGAGGAAAGTGGCCAGATCAAAGACTTTCTAAATACCTCTTGGTGTACATGGTGAATTAAGAGATACTTTTTTTCTTTCGCGTATAAAGGAGTGAAGAATGGAATTCCATTCTCACAGTCGATTATTATATAGAATTTGCCTCTTAGCTTAAAAATGTAATACATCATAGCCCAAAAATAGACCATATAAAACCCACCTCTTCGAATAACATTAACACCCTCTACGGACTCGTATCTAGAACAGTTTCCGTCATTCCCGCAGAAGATTGTTACCGAGTTCCCATCTTTAACCCAGCGTTTACCAAGTTCGTGTATATATGTTTCTGCTCCTCCAGCAAAGACATGTTTTGTGTCCCTCCAGTTGAAAATAAGGATTCTTTTGCCGAGTGGTGTGTAGTTGAGTTTAGGTATCGGGCTAAAAAGATCAAATAAATCTACGAGATTCATCAGAAAAAATCCGCCATTCCGTTGAATCATATGAGTAAATGTGACAAGAGCTGTATTAATTATGCTGACTGTGAGAATTGTCCACACGACCTGGTCTAGCGATGAATGAAATATGGTAATACCATATACGAGTAAGACCGTACTCATTAAAGAAAGTACCGAGAAAAAATAATGTTTCTTAGCGAGATGATAGGTATTGATAGTTGTTGAGATTGTATAGAAGGCAATGGCCAGCCCGTATGGAAGTAGGTATGGATTAATCTGAGATATTTTAGCTCCAAAGACCAATGGTAGTATCATGGGACCGATAAGAAAAAGCCCGATACTTGCCGAGAAGGTAAGTAGAACCGTTGCGAGTAGAACTACATAGAAGTTTTTGATTGGATCTCTATGTGCTCCTTGATCTCTACTTACGAGCGAAATAATAAAAGTGTTTAAGAGTGAACCAAAGAAAAAAATCATCTTTCCAATTAGAGCAAGTAGCGCATATATGCCGGCGTCCGATGCTTGGAAGAAGTGCTTTACCATAAGAATATCAATGGTAAGAAATGCGTTCGAAGCAAACCCGGTGAGATATGCCGCTGAGAAAAAACTTGTTGAGAATTTATGGTTGTAATGATGATCTTTCTTTTCATTTCTTGTAACGATAAATGCTGAGGCAATGGTGGCTAAGGATGAGGCGATGATAGAAATAGGAACTGCGAGATATGCTAACGATAAAAAGCCAGATGTAATAAAAAGAGATGCTATTGCAAACTTTGTTACAGCTTCTAAGATATAAAATAGCCCAATGAGTTGAAATAAAAACCGTCCCTTAATAAACCCAGCACTAATTGAGGTAAAAAAACCTATGAGTAAAATGGGTAAAAAAATAATTATTGGCCAAATAGAACCTGTATGAAAATAAGTAGCAAGTTGCTGAGATAAAAGTAGCCATATGAATGATATTGCTATAACTGGTCCAATAAACTTTTTTTGAAGACGGTTATGAAATGCTTTACCCGAACCTAAACCGTACCTAGCAGTCAGATAACCTACGTGATAGTTGACGGTAGCTGATATCGCACTAAAAACTACACTAATGACCGATGTTCCGGTACCAATAAATGTAATAAGGCCAAACTCTGCCAAACTGAGCTCGCGACCGATATATGCACTGTAGGCTAGATTGATCACATGTGAAAGAAGAGTTGCTACTATTAGAAAGGAGCCCGAACTGATGAGATTGCGTCTGATATATCCAACCATAGTTACAAGATCAAATTATATCAAAATAGACCTATAGAATCAAGCAGATCAGGCAGGAACAAGCCTATAAGTCCAATTAGTGGAAGGCCGATAGTTATTTAGCTTTGTTGACTATAGTCAATACATTTGTTATCTTTAAAAAATTGCTCATTTTGACCCCCGTTTTTTTATGTCTATACTTAAAGCGTCAGGCGATGTTCGATTATTTACTGAGGAAGAGAATTCTGAATTTGGATCGGGATTTTTTCATAATAATAAAAAATATGTGCACCATTCACCCCTTCACCATTCTGATACCGCTTATGTAAATGTGTCTGATCATGACCTTCTTATACTTTGCGGATTTACTATTCAACCTCTTTCTCATTGTCCGTAGTTTTGCAAAGTCACCTGAAATTAAAGTCACAACTAACGAAATTGAAGATTACGAAAGGGAGCATAAATGGCCTGCTTACACCATCTTTTGTCCATTATATAAAGAGTGGTCGGTGATTCCTCAGTTTGTGAAGGCGATGGCTGATCTTGATTATCCTACAGATAAAATACAGGTAATGCTCTTGCTCGAGGAAGACGATGAACGATCTATTGATGAGGTAAAAAAAATACAGTTACCGAGTAATTTCGAGGTGGTAGTAGTTCCACACTCAATGCCAAAGACAAAGCCAAAGGCTCTTAATTATGGTCTTAAGTTAGCAACGGGAGAATATGTCGTGATTTATGATGCCGAGGATGTCCCTGAACCGCTTCAACTTAAGAGGACCGTGATCGCCTTTTCACTCGTAAGCAAAAAAACGGTCTGTATTCAGGCAAAATTAAATTTTTACAATCCCCATCAAAATATTCTTACTAAAGCTTTCACTGCTGAGTATTCTTTATGGTTTGATCTCGTTTTGACGGGACTACAGTCGATAAATGCTCCGATCCCATTAGGTGGAACGTCGAATCATTTCCGCAGAACCGATCTTCACACGCTCAAAGGATGGGATTCTTTTAATGTAACTGAGGACTGCGATTTGGGAATTAGGCTGGCGCGGCATGGGTATACTACAGCGATCGTTGACTCGACTACCTATGAAGAAGCAAATAGTGATATTGGTGAATGGATGAATCAAAGAACTCGCTGGATTAAAGGCTACATACAAACCTACTTTGTTCACATGCGTAATCCTTTTAAGGTCCTAAGAGGCACAAAGCTTCTAAACTTTTTGGCATTCCAGCTTGTTGTTGGAGGTAAGGTTCTCTCGATGCTTATTAATCCCATTATGTGGATATTGACCGTTAGTTATGTAGTTTTAATCTCTCATTACGGCAAGTTTCTCGACCGATTTTATCCTACGCCCGTATTGTACATGGCCGTTGTTTGTCTTTTTTTTGGAAATTTTCTTTATATGTACTACTATGCAATTGGATGTGCAAAACGCGGCCATCATGAGCTCGTAAAATATTCGGTATTTGTACCTATTTATTGGTTAGTGATGAGTATATCCGCTTATCACGCTACGTTACAATTCGTTCACAAGCCCCATTATTGGCATAAAACGCGCCATGGATTACACATTCAATAAGGTAATTTATGCTAACGATTCTGAATTATTTTCGTAAAAAATATAAAGTTATTGTTCTAATAACTATATGTGTTTTATATTTTCTGACAATTAGAGGATTGCCAGGGAACTTATATCCTAACGAACAAGGAAGACTGAAAGCTGTCGCCAATGTACCTCCATTTGAGTCGTCTTTAGAACGAGGCCGGTTTGCTCAGCTCATATCTCTCGCCGAAGAATCAACATTTAGTGTTGATAAATATAAAGATTTTATACGGCCAGATATTGCTTGGTTTAGTGGTCATTACTATCCCGCATTTCCACCTGGTGTAACGATAGCATCTCTACCTCTTTATGTGATTGGCGTGATGTTTGGAAATAATCAACTGATTTCGTACGCTACCACCATTTTTATAACACTTACTACTTGTTACCTAGTACTACTTTGTTGTGAAGAACTCAATCTTAGTAAATATATAAGCATATTAGTGACTCTATTTTTAGCATTAGGGACAAACTTATGAGTTTATAGCGTAACTTTATCGGCTCATCCTTACTCTGCCCTTCTTGCTATTACCTGTCTCTATTTATATATTAGGATTCAAAAGTCGGATAAAAAATTTAAGTTTCTAGTCATTCTTTGGTTTGTCTATTCTTTTGCCTTGTTTATAGATTATCCAAATCTTCTAACTCTCGCACCTTTTATTTTTGCTGCAAATCTAACTTTATTAAAGGTGGTAGACAGCGAAGATGCGTTGAAATTCACATTTAAAAGCATAGGTATATATTCTATTATAGGTTTCCTACCTGTACTGGTACTTTATGTCTTATTTAGCCAAAGTCTTTTTGGTAGACCTATTGCCTTCACAAATACATACAACCTACAGCGATTGCAGATCCAGCATATACCGTTTAATGAAAAACATCTTTCTAACTCCCTATTCTTAAAGCAGTCCTATTCGAATAGATTTCAAATACTACGATCAATAAGAGGTATCGAAGTATTATTAGTGAGCAGGGATAGGGGTCTTTTTTTCTATTCGCCCGTTATTTGCGCGTCCTTTGCATTGAATTTGATCATATATGCGACTTTTGATGATCCATGGGGTGGTTGGTCTTTCGGACCAAGGTATCTCGTCGCGAGTCTTCCACTACTGACCGTTTTGGTTGCTATTTACTTAAACTCTTCATACAAAAAAAATCTTGTGAAATTCTTTACATTTTCGTCTATTTTATACGGCTTTTTTATAAGCCTATCTGGAGTATTAACTACCAATGTATTGCCGCCAAGTGTTGAAGCAGTTGGCCTCAATATGTCGGATTATTATTCTCTTAGCTTTCAGTATCTAAGCAATGGCAAGATTAGTTCATATCTCTTTGGAGAGTATCTCCATAAGTATATGAATGGATACGTATTTTATTCCCTGATTTCAACTCTTTTTATTACTTGTCTAATTTCTTTACTTTTAATTAACAATTATCTAGCTAAACATGAGGATAAATTTTTCTAAAAGGGAGCTAACAATAGTCCTTAAAAAAGTTGCCCCTATTTCTTCCGATGTGCAGAAGAAGCCAAAACATATCTTTCTACTATATTTTCTTCTTATTTTCTTGAGTCTTTTGACATGGTTCTTGTATTTTCGTAATAACGTAACGCTATCTTACAACGATGCAAGATCACACTTAAATATATCTCGTAGGGTAGTTGAAAGTCTACAACCCGGTCTGGCTCAACTTGGGACTGTTTGGCTACCTCTTCAACATATCCTTCAGTTACCAACTATTGGCTGGGATGTCATGTATAGAACTGGTCTATCAGGAAGTTTGATATCTATGGCCTCATTTGTATTTAGTTCAATATTTATATTCTATATTTCTCTTGAGTTAGGTTTTTCTGAATTAGTTGCATATGTAGTAGTTCTGGCTTTTTCCTCTAACCAAAATATATTGTATTTACAATCCACTCCAATGACAGAGTCACTACTAATTTGCATGTTTTTAGGTATTGTCTTTTATTACATAAAGTGGCTTCGGGATCGAAAGATCATGAATCTTGTCCTGTGCGCAGCGTTTAGTTTCTTGGCTGGTTTAACTAGATACGACGGTTGGTTCATTATCTGTGCTACTTCTGTAGCAGTTTTGATTGCTGTTTTGTGGAGCGACTCCTTTAAAAAAGTTGTATCAAGTGTGTATATTTATACTTCTTTAGCTATGTACAGCGTAGTAACTTGGCTAGTTTGGAATAAAATTATTTTTGGAAACTGGCTTTTTTTTATTCTAGGACCATACTCAGCTAAAGCGCAACAAGATATTCTGTATAGCAGAGGTTTACTTCCAACAAAAAGCAATTTATTCTATTCGTTAAAGACGTTGTATTACGCAAGTATTTTTAATATAGGCTACCCGCTAGTTATCATAGGTTTTATCGGTTTTCTTTTCTTGATGTTTACGAAGAAAGATAAAGTATTTAAAACTATATTGATTATATTGTTAAGTCCAATAATATTTAATTTGGTGAGTTTGTATTTTGGCCATTCAGTTATTCACTTACCAAACATATATCCTTATAATTGGTTTAATGTGCGCTACGGAGTAATGGGTTTGCCATTCTTCGCAATAGCATCGGGTTTTGTCCTGAAAAAAAATAAATATTTTGCTGTTATTTGCGCAGCAATAATATTAGCGAATTCTATTTTTACTCTTTACACAAAGGATATCATCACCGTGAAAGACGGGTTTAAAGGTTCGAGTGGTTATTTCTTGGACGATGTCGCTCTTTGGATTAAGCGTAATGCAAGTCAAGGTCTGATTTTAGTTGCTTCATCTAGTCATGACGCGCTAATCTTCTCTTCAGGCTTACCGCTTACACACTTCATCACAGAAGGAATGAGTAAATACTGGGAAGTTTCGCTTAAACACCCAGCATTATACTCAAAGTATATCGTCATGCATGATGGAGACACGGTATACCGTAGCTTATCAAAAACGATTGAGTTTTCGAGTAAATTTAGATTGGTATTTGATGGTGAACAGTCTGACGTTTACGAGAGGATTGAAGAATTGAAATAGGATCGATCAGAACACTTACTTGAGAGTTCTATATTTTATACTTAAATCGCTGCTTTGCTAATTTTCAGCTCAACTAATGAGTGACCGATAGTTTTTTCGGACTGGGCGAAGGCTTTTTGATCTAC
>JBGAUR010000034.1:0-6858 GCA_044228545.1 Minisyncoccia bacterium
TTGTACATTGCGACAAGTGTGGCTATGTTCCAGTACCAGAAAAAGATCTGCCGATAACTTTACCTAAAGTAAAATCTTATATTCCTACTGACAACGGTGAGAGCCCGCTTGCGATTATAGATAAGTGGGTAAATACAAAATGTCCAAAATGTAAGGGTAAAGCAAAAAGGGAAACAGACACTATGCCAAACTGGGCTGGTTCTTCTTGGTATTTCTTACGCTATGTAGATTCGAAAAACAATAAAGAGTTTGCTAGTAAAAAAACCTTGAAACATTGGATGAAAAATGGGGTAGATTGGTATAACGGCGGTATGGAGCATACAACTCTCCATTTACTATATTCACGTTTTTGGCATAAGTTCTTGTATGATTTAAAACTCGTACCAACTAGTGAGCCATATATGAAGCGAACTAGTCACGGTATGATACTTGCAGAAGGTGGAGCTAAAATGTCTAAGTCACTCGGTAATACTATTGATCCTAAAGATATAGTTAAGCTATACGGCGCAGATACTCTACGTGTATATGAGATGTTCATTGGTCCATTTGACCAGGCGGTGTCATGGAGCACAGAGAGTATTATCGGTTCACGACGTTTCCTGGAAAAAGTTTGGAGATTGCAAGAAAAAGTAACTCCACAAATGAAGCAAAATAATAATACTTTGATTACATCCCTTCATAAAACAATAAAAAAAATAACAGAAGATATTGAATCTATGAGTTTCAACACAGCAATTTCTTCTATGATGGTTTTGGTAAACGAAATGGAGAAAGCGCCAGCCATTTATAAAAAAGACTATAAATTATTTTTACAAATCTTAGCACCATTTGCTCCACACATAAGTGAAGAAATCTGGAGAAACCTTGGAGAGAAAAAATCTATACATCTATCTAAATGGCCTAAATGGGACAAAAAGAAGATAGTTGATAGTTCAATTAAAATAGTTATCCAAGTTAATGGCAAAGTGCGCTCTCAGATCATGATAAATATTGATATGGATGAAGAATCCATAAAATCTCTAGCATTAAAAGACAAGGCCATAATGCCATGGATAGAGGGTAAAGATGTCAAAAGAGTCATATATGTAAAGGGGAGACTTGTGAATATTGTTATCTAGTATTATAAAGGGAAGTCGTGTATAATTATCACATTAATATATAAGCCAAAAAGACAAGTATGGAATCAAAAAAAGTTGAATTTTTTAATAAACTATCGTTTACTACATTATTAGCTACAATATTTATATCTCTTTTCTTCTTCATCCCTTATGTTCCAGTGACTCTTGAAGCAAGTAAAGGATTTCTACTTTCTGTAGGTGCGACACTAGCACTTTTCTTCTGGCTTATTGCAAGACTGGGTGAAGGCAAGTTCTCTTTCCCAAAAGATAAGTTGATCATTGCAGGAGCTGCTATACCTGTTGTCTTCCTACTCTCGTCTTTTTTCTCTTCTTCAAAATATGTGTCTTTATTTGGTAGTGGTTTTGAACTAGGTACTTTTGGTTCAATGCTAGTACTATTCATTATTTTCTTTCTTTCATCAATATACTTTCAGACTGAGAAAAGACTCTGGTCTTTCTTCTTAGCTCTTTTGATTGGTGGGGCAGTACTTGCTCTATTTGAAATCATAAATATGTTCATTGGTTTTGGTCGTTTTGCACCAGGCCTTCTAAAGGGTATTTCATCAGGTAACTTAGTTGGATCATGGAACGATTTTGCAATTCTATCTGGTTTACTTGTTTTAGTATCCCTATCTACTATTGAATTTCTAAGAACAAAAGGAGTACTACTATTTATACAGTATTTCGTGATAGTCTCTGGTCTATTCTTCTTGATAGTTATAAATGTGCCACTTGTCTGGGTATTAGTAAGCCTATTCTCTATAATAATGTTCGTTTATAGTATATCTATCCAACAAGCTGGGGTTAAAGTTGTGCATACAGATGAAGGCAAAAAGAAATTCCCATTTGCTTCCTTGATAGTTATCTTTGTTTGTCTTATTTTCTTGGTTGGTAATAGCTCAATCGGCAATCTAATCTCAAGATATTTAAGTGTTCAAAATGTTGATGTTCGTCCTCTAATGTCTACAACATCACAAATAGCCTACAAAGCTATCAAGCATAATCCGGCATTTGGTACTGGTCCAAATACTTTCAATATTGACTGGGCTCTATGGCAACCAAAAGAAGTTGCTCAATCAGCCTTTTGGAATGTAGATTTTGCTCAAGGCTTCAGTTCTCTAATGACGTTCGCAGTTACTACAGGTATATTGGGCTTACTTGCTTGGCTTTATTTCTTGTTTAACTTTGTGTTAAAAGTTATAAGATCACTGCGCAAAGCCCTTTCAAGCTCAATGTCGAATTACTTCACTATAACCACACTACTAATTTCTATATATTCTTGGGTTACTGTTATAGTTTATACTCCTAACTTCTTGATGTTCTCTATAGCTTTTACCTCTACTGGTATATTGCTCGGTATCCTTGTTTACAATCAAAGTGTCCAATCCAAACACTTCTCATTCTTAGGTGATCCTCGGAATAGTTTCTTCTCAATATTAGGATTGATGGTTTTAATGATCGTTACTCTTTCAACAACCTACTTGTATGCCGAGAAGTTTGCATCAATAATATATTTCTCAAAAGGATCTGTAAGTTCTAATAATATAGAATCTTTAGTTAAATCTGAGAGAATGATGTCAAATGCATTACTCCTAGATCAGAATGATATTTATTATCGAACTCTTTCACAAATTTATATTGCAGAAGTAGGTGTTCTAGTTAATGATAAGAATATTTCAGAAGATACACTGAAAACAAATGTTCAGAAATTAGTAAATTTAGCTGAAACTTCTGCCAATGCTGCAGTTGCCCAGAATCCTAAACAATATCAAAATTACTTGAATCTAGGTAATGTTTATACTTCGCTGGTACCACTTCAAGTGACAAATAGTTATGAAAGTGCTGTTAGTGCTTATGATAAAGCAAAAGCTTTAGCACCCAACAATCCTTCTGTAATACTTGCTCGTGCAACATTAGAGTTTACAAAGAAAAATAATGATGAAGCTAAAAAATTTATTGATCAAGCTTTAGAATTGAAAGCAGATTATACAGATGCGATATTCCTGCTTGCTCAAATCCAAACAAGCGAAGGTAATTTAGGAGGCGCTATAAAACAAGCTGAAAAAGCAAGTGCCCTAAGTCCTAATGACTCTACTGTATTCTTTAGACTAGGATTGTTACGTTACAATAACTCCGACTACACAGGAGCTATCAGTGCATTTGAGAGAGCTGTTATTCTTGAACCACAATACCTAAATGCTCATTTCTTACTTGGTCAATCATATCAAAAAGTAGGACGTATTGAGGACGCACGTGCTCAATTTGATGCTATAGCAAAAGTATTGCCAGACAATCAAGATGTGAAGGATGCATTAAATGGATTGTCAGGTTCATCAGCATCAAATAAAGACGATAAAACTACTGACGCAAAGACAACAAACAATAAAGCAACAAAACCTCCATTATCAGGTCAGCGCTAAAACTTTAGATTCAAATGGTTAAGCGTATTCTGACATTCCTCAATAAAGAATTTCATGGAGTAAACGAGGCCGCCCTAATGCTTGGCGGCTTTGCTTTTCTCTCTCAACTACTTGGACTTATTCGTGATAGAACATTGGCACATGTTGTAGGTGCTGGACCAATGCTCGATATATATTACGCGGCTTTTCGTATCCCTGATTTTCTTTATATTTCTGTCGCTTCGCTTGCATCAGTCACGGTCCTAATGCCGTTTCTTGTTGATAAGATAAATGCTGACAGCGAAGGCAAAGAAAAGGCTCGTAAATTCATAAATAACATATTTAGCGCTTATATGTTGTTTATGATCGTTATAAGTATTGTGGTTGCTATATTTATACCTTACATTGCTAATTACATAGCCCCTGGTTTTAGAGATGAACAGTTAAGCTTACTTATTACAACAAGTAGGATAATGCTACTCTCTCCAATTTTTATAGGATTGTCTAACCTTATTGGGACTATCACTCAGCTATTTAAAAATTTCTTTATATTCTCACTCTCACCAATTTTCTACAACATCGGTATCTTGATTGGGATAATTTTTATTTATCCTAAATTTGGTGTACAAGGACTTGCTATTGGAGTTGTTTTAGGTGCCGTCATGCATTTATCAATTCAATTACCAATAATTATAAGTCATGGATTTTTCCCAAAAATTATCTCTAAAATAAATTGGAAAGAAGTTTTAGATGTTATTAAACTATCCGCTCCGAGAACTCTAACCCTCTCTTGCAACAGCCTAGCCTTCATTGCTCTCATCGCTATGGCTTCAACTATTAAAGAAGGATCGATATCATTATTTACCTTTGCTTACAACTTGCAATCAGTTCCAGTTGGGATAATAGGTATTTCTTACTCTGTTGCAGCATTTCCTGTGCTAGTTAAATCTTTTTCTACAAAAGACATAGGTGCTTATACGAATTATATATTGAATGCTGCAAGACATATTATCTTCTGGTCACTTCCAGTTATTGTCTTAATGATTGTTCTTCGCGCTCAAATCGTCCGCGTAGTTTTGGGCTCAAATGCTTTTTCATGGTCAGATACAAGGCTCACTGCAGCTTCAGCTGCGCTATTTGTTATATCACTTACATCCCAATCATTAGTTCTTCTACTTGTTCGTGGATACTATGCAGCTTCAAATACAAAAAAACCTCTCATAATAAATATTTTCTCTTCCTTTATGATTATCGTTTTTGCATACTTTTTTATTTACGTTTTAGGTAGTAATTCTAATCTGATGAGTAGCTTAGAAATGTTACTGCGTGTTTACGGTGTACCAGGTACTATGATGCTAGCTCTTCCTCTTGCTTATGCTTGTGGTTCAATTCTTAACTTCTTCTTAATTTGGTTTTTATTCAAGAGAGACTTCTTAAAAGGTCAATCATCCAAGTTATTCAAAACCTTCATACAGAGTTTTATTGGTTCCGTTGTTATGGGTATGGTTTCGTACTTTTTCCTAGGAATATTTGATGATGTATTTAATATAAACACAGGATATGGGATATTCTTCCAAGGATTATTTTCTGGTCTAATAGGTATTGGTTCTGGTGTATTGGTGCTTCACTTTATGAAAAACAGGGAATTGAGTGATTTAATTAAAACCTTGAGTCACAAGTTCTGGAAGAATAGAGTTGTTGCCCCTGAACAAAGAGAGCTATAATAACCTTTTGTTTTAAAGCTTTTTCTGGTAGGATAGGGAAGTAATGGATATTAAACACATACGTAATTTCAGCATCATTGCTCATATAGACCACGGTAAATCAACCTTGGCAGATCGAATGCTTGAAGTTACGGGTACTATCGAAAAACGTAAAATGAAAGACCAGGTTCTAGACTCGATGGAGTTAGAGCGTGAACGGGGAATTACAATAAAAATGCAACCCGTTCGTATGGAATATAAAGTTGATGATGAGAATTATATTTTAAATCTTATTGATACCCCGGGTCATATTGATTTTTCATATGAGGTTTCAAGAGCCCTCAAAGCCGTTGAAGGTTCTATTCTTCTTGTTGATGCTACCCAAGGAGTGCAAGCTCAAACTCTCACTACTCTACAAATGGCCAAAGATTCTGGTTTAGTAATTATTCCTGTCATATCAAAAATAGATTCGCCACTTGCTCGTGTGGATGAAGTTAAAATGGAAGTCGCATTACTTCTGGATATTGATCCTGATACTATACTTCTAGTGTCTGGTAAAACAGGGGAAGGAGTTGCTAGTTTACTAAAAGAAATAACAACACGAGTTCCATCACCCAAAGAAAATGGAATCATTACAGGTTCCGGTCAGGCGTTAGTTTTTGATTTTAAATATGATAATCATAGAGGTGTTATTGTATACGTACGAGTCATAAATGGTGAATTTAAGAGAAATGAGTCCCTACTTTTTGCAGTATCTGCTGAGAAATTTATAGCCTTGGAAGTAGGAACTTTTTCACCAGAAGAGATGCCTCGGGAAAAAATTTCAGTCGGAGAAATTGGTTATATAGTTACAGGTATTAAAAAACCCGGTATTGCTTCTGTGGGAGATACCATTACGTATACCAAAAAACCACAAGATGCGTTACCTGGATATATGAACCCAAGACCAGTTGTCTGGGCATCTGTTTACCCCGAGAGTCAAGATGACTTTCCTGATTTAAAACAAGCTTTAGGAAGGCTGAGGTTGTCAGATTCATCGTTTTCTTATGAAGAGGAATCTTCTGGTACACTCGGACGTGGTTTCAGGTGTGGTTTTTTAGGAATGCTTCATTTGGAAATAATTACTGAGAGACTAAATCGAGAGTTCGATCTAGAGCTTATTGTTACTATGCCATCAATAACTTACAAAGTAATCTTAAGGAATGGTAAAGAAGAAATGATATATTCACCACACTTATTTCCGGATGATGGAAACGTAGTAAAAGTTTTTGAGCCGTGGGTTCATGTTAAAATAATAACTCCATCTATATATACAAGTGTACTCATGCCATTTTTCTATGACCATGAGGCTGTCGTGAGCACGACTGAGAATTTCGGAGATAATAGATCATCTATCACTCTTGATATGCCACTCCGTGAGCTTATGAGAAATTTCTTCGATGATATGAAAAGTATTACTTCTGGATATGCTTCAATATCTTATGAGATAGGTGAGTATAAAGAAGCAGATGTTGTAAGGCTCGACATCATCGTTGCTGATGAGCCTATGGTTGCTTTTTGTAGAGTAGTTTCTCGACGTCGAATTGAAGAAGAGGCACGAAACCAAGTAGAAAAACTTCAAAAAATTATACCTCGCCA
>JBGAUR010000035.1:0-6845 GCA_044228545.1 Minisyncoccia bacterium
GGCATCCAGTATGAGGGAAGCCACGAGCCTCTCATTACCCTTGAAGAATACGACAGAGTACAGATGCTTCTCGGTAAGAAAGGGCGGCCACGACCTAAGCAACATACCTTTGCCTTTACGGGCTCTATCCGATGTGGTGTTTGCGGCTGCCTTTATACTGCCGAAACAAAAAAGAAACTTTTGAAGTCTGGAGAAATCCGAGAGCATACCTACTACCATTGCACGAGAAAGACACGTAAGGTGAAGTGCGACCAGAAGAAGAATATCCCTGAAGCGAAGCTGAACCTCATGATTGAGAAGGAAATCGAAAAATACACAATTCTCCCTGAGTTCCTTGAATGGGCACTAGAAGAGCTCAGCCAGAAGAACGACACCGAGATAGAAGACAGGGCAAAGATTTATGAGATGCAGCACAAGGCTCTTGTGGAGACCCAAAAAGAGCTCGATGAGCTCACTAGGATGCGTTATCGACAGCTGATTGATGATGAGACCTTTCTCAAAGAGAAGAACGCTTTACAGAGCAAAACTGTTCAGATTCAGGGTGAGCTCCGTGAAACCGAGAGTCGAGCCGAGAAATGGCTGGAGCTTACCGAAAAGACTTTTTACTTTGCTACGTACGCTCGGAAAGCCTTCGTAATGGCTGAAGGCAAGAAAGGGTTAGAACTAAAAAAAGAAATTCTTCTGGCATTAGGAAAAACCCCGATAATAAAGGATGAAATCCTTACTATCGAGCCGAATGAGTGGTTTGTACCTATCCACAACGAGTATCCAGCACTAGAGGCAGAATATAGAAGGTTAGAACGGACTAAAACCCTATCTAATAAAGCAAAAACAGAGGCTTTGACCTCTGTTCATGCACGATGGCTCACAAGATGGGATGTTTTCGGAAATTCTGATCCCCTCCCCTCGTATCCAAACTTCGAGATGTGTTTCAAACTGACGAGAGAACTATTGCAGGGGTAAATTTGGTTTATCAATTAAACAAATCAGAGACTTGTTTCGCTTGATTCAGCATTTCAAAACTTGTGTACCTAGAAGCCTGCATTGAGCCCATTTTTGTACTTCCAAATGGTACTGGTCTATCAAGTAGTCGAGCTGGCTCAGAAAAGACAAGTTTATACTTACCTTCTTCCCCATACGGTTCAATACGTTCAACTTTAGCGTAATGGGTTACTGCTGATACTGGATTTGTTTGATAGGCTGCAATGTATTTGATGTTTCCTAGCATTCCTCCAGCTATTCTAATAGCATACCAAGCATTTTCCCCCAAAAATACCCTCTCAAATCCTTCCTTTTGGGCAGGTACAACGATTGTATTTTTTTTGCTGACTCCCAAGGAAGCTGGTTGATTTAATATAGCTTTGGGTATTTCGAAAGCCCTTAGACCAACAAGAGGTAAGGTCTGATAGATCTCTTCTAGGAAAACATTCATCTCCGCCTTTTCTGACTCAGAAATATTAGGTTCTTGAGGACTATTTCCATTATCAAGCTTACTCCTCTTCGCCTCTAAAGCTCTTTTTACTAAAGCATGCTCAAGCCATTTTGCATGCGTTGAATTTAGCTTATTGGCAGATACAAAAACTACAGCTTTATCCCAAAACTCCTTCTTCTTAAGATGTTGTTCTATACGATTCTTAATGACGTCAGCTTGACCGACATAAACAGTAGGTAGTTCATCCTCTGAGTTTTCGTAACCGCTAAGAAAGTACACGCCTGCATAGTCCATTTCTGGCCTATTCTTTATAGATTCCCATTTTGCTCTAGGGAAAGCATAAAAAATTCCAGTCGAAGTGAGTCGATCTATAATTCGGATACTCTCTGGATCGCCTTCAGGAACAAATATTCGTATTGTAAAAGGATTAGCCATAGCTCTCTAATCAAATTAAACGAAATGATTTATTAAAAGCTTATCCAAGGCCTCTGCTACTAGTGGACGTTTACTTTTTTCACTTAACGCTATTTCTTTTATTTCTGCTGGAGTCAGACTGTTAGCAAGAATCTCCGCTTCAAGGTAAAGTCGCAGTGCAGCTGAGTTTAATTTTGATATCTTCCATGATTGCGCAACCTTATTAGACTCTTTAACTAAAAGATTATGAATTTTCTCTAGAGCTTTGACATATCCAATTATCCTCTGTTCCAGTCCCTCTGGATCATTTTTGAAAAAGATAGCTCCTTTAGCATGTGCTGCATTATTCCTATCATCAATAAACCTAGAGACTTCTCCAATTAAAGTACGATCCGCTCCTGCTATTTTTAGAAAACGAAATACCCCCTTTTCATTCATTTTTGAAAAAGAAAAAGCTGAGTTTATGGACATGTAGTAAGTCTCGTCTTCGTTCCCCATGTGACATAAAGAATGCTCATAAGGTACTCTGTACACCTTACTTACTTTATAGAGTAAGAAGTATACTGCTGTCATATACAGCATATGAAAAGCAAGGAAGGCTACATGATAGTTCTGTTCTTCAATATTCTTACTATAAGTATCCCACCAAAAAGTAACGGACTCCGCTTCAGCTGGTGAGGGATAGTTTAATGGCAGAAAATAAAAGATGTGTTCGGAGCGATCAACCATAACCAAGCTACTTATTCCAAATGTCGATAAGCTTATTGTTAACTTTACTTTCGTAAAGTTTAATAATTTTCTTATTTGATTCAACAAGATCACGCTCAACTACTATATGAGCTACGATATCTTTTTGAGTTTTAATATCTGGTACATATATTTTGATGTTGTTTATGATTGGCATATTAAGGCCACTCCGTTCATTGTCGCCCGTAATTGATCTAATTTGTGAGTATAACCCCTTCAATTGATAAAAGAGGAACTCTGGATCTAAAGCGCTTTCATCCTTAGGGGTAATAGCCACTAGAGATTGATTACATGTCGCTTTCATCTTAAGCAAAGCAACGGTACCACGAGTTTTCCCCTGACCATTAAGTGCCATTAAAACAGAATTTACTGGAAGATATCTAGCATTTGAGTTTTCTAGTCCTTTCTCAGTAATCCTTCCTTCACATTCAGTTATTATTTCTTGATTAACGTCTCCTGAAGCAAGCCACGGAATGCTTCCATTTTCCCAATATTCGGCATTAGCTCTGGATGGAGTGCCTCCCGTCATTAACGTACATACTTCACCAATAGTCTTTTCAGTCCAATTAGCTTGAATATCAGTTATAGCAGGATTCCAATTATTAATAACTTCGTAAGCGCCACGAAGAACCTTTTGATAACCATTCAGTTCAAATGCGACTTGACGTTGTATTTCCATTGATGGCAGAGGTATCTTAAAGACTTCTAGATCATCCACCTTCATACTCACATTTGCTGCCCCACTCATAAGAGCAGCTAGACGGTCGAGACCTCCCATCAAGATCCAATATAGATAGTCAATGTTTAGAATATCCTTCTTTGGAAAAACTGCTGCAAGCAAGTTAGCTAAAGCAAATTTCCCAGATATACGATGGACTCTCTTTAGATTTGCTTTCCCATGACCCGTAGCGGAAATTAAAGGGACGCAGACAGCATCTCCCTCAAAATCAAAACTACTGGAAGTTTTTGATTCTTCAGCAGTTAACACCAAGGGGTACGGGCCGACTGGTGTTTTTGTGCTAGATGATTTTCCCCGCTCAATTTGAGATATTTCACTTAATGCCACAAAAGGAGCCTCAGCATTCTTTTTAGAAACCTGATGAGTAACTCTGTATCGATTTCCAGAAAAATTATAGTCGCTTGTTTTTTCGATAACACTTCTTCTAACTGTAAAGGCTATTGGACTTTTTGGCGGATTCTTTCCATCTAAAACAGCGTTCTTATGAGCATGAAGAATACGAAGCGCTTCAGGTAAGTCACTTCCCTCAATCTCTTTTTTTGTTGCTCCCAAATCTATGCCCGTGTTCTGAATATCAACAAATAAAACTGATTCTGATTTTGGAGCACATTGATTATCAAAAAATAAAATACTCGTCTTCACTCCAGAGTAGGGATTAAATACTCCTGACGGAAGAGAAACCACAGCATACAGGCCGTCTTCAATGAGCAGCTTTCTAAGTTTTTTATATGCACCACCCGACTGAAAAATGACACCCTCTGGGACAATAATTCCTCCACGGCCTCGTGGTTTCAAATGAGTCATTATATAGTCAACGAATAATACTTCGGCTCGACTAGACTCAACACTAAATTTACTGTGTGGTCGTACGCCCCCTTGAGGACTCATGAATGGTGGATTCGCAAGCATTACGTCAAACTTCTCGTTCCACCGATCTTCACTAGCCAAAGTGTTATATTCATAAATTTTTGGTTTCCTAAATGCATGCAAATACATATTCACTTGCGACATCCGGACCATATCTGGACTAATGTCGTAGCCAGTGAAATGTTCCATAACCCTTCGACGTTCATCGGGTGTAAGTGCTTTTTCTTTTTTCGTCGCTTTACCAGTCTCATTATTCTTGCCATCATGCTTGGCAAGAATGTGTTTATAAGCACTGATTAAGAATCCCGCTGTGCCACAAGCCGGATCCAACACAGTATCATCTTTGCTAGGATCAACAACTGCCACCATAAAATCTATGATATGGCGAGGTGTTCGAAACTGCCCTGCATCACCTTGGCTCCCTAAAATTGAGAGCAGGTACTCATATGCATTACCAAGCTCTTCTGAATGTGAGTAACTGAAATAAGAAATTTCCTTAAGAAATAACCCCAACGTTTCAGGATCACGATATGGAAGAAATGCACGACGGAAAATATCACGGAAAAGTTCTGGGAGCTGTTTAGCTTCTCCAAACTTTGCTATTGCCTCAACATACAAATTCATGCGGTCCTGATTTCCTAACTGTGAACTCATAAGTTGAGTCCAGGAGTACTTTTCCAAGTCTTTCACAAAAAATGATGGGTTTCCTCCTGCTCGTATTGCAGACTGATCCATGTCATCCATGAACTTATAGATCAGAGCATTTGTAATTTGATCTACCTGACCTTTGGGATCAGGGACAATACCAACAAGCACTTGGCGAGCCCCATCTATATGACGTTTTGTTTCAGAGCTAAGCATAGGAAATATTAGTTCATAAAAGTATTAAGTGGCACATAGTCTTTTATGTACTGCGGTATTGTTGCTTTAAAGCCATTTAATCGATTGAATTCCTCAAATGACAGTACTGGTGACTGGTAGAGCTCAGCATATTTCTTAGTTTCAATGATTTCACGAATCTCAGGATCAACAATATATGCCTTGAAGAAATGGTTTGCATCAACATAATGTGCCTGATCCACATCATGGGTCTCAACGAACTTTTCCCACTCAGACTCCAAAAGTTCATCCTTCATTGCAAAACTATCACGTTCACCAAAGGCAAATTCAAGAAATTCTCTAACCGAGAGACGTCTATCTACATTGAACAGAGATCTTATTTTTTCCAAATTAAGGAAGTATTTAGGCCTATCAAAAACTTCTGTACGGGTGTAGGATTCGGCTCCTTCTAGATCACCATTTTCCCACATGTTTTTTAACTTCTCGTTTCCGATAACATCCTCGTCAATTGCCTTACGGAACGACTCCCGGTCAACACGCATGCCCTTTGAACTGACAGCAGTTTCAATAATAGATTTAATATCATCATCTTCATGTAATGCAATTGGCCCACGAAAAACTTTACGTCCTTTATCATCTATATACTCCCCATCAGCCAAATTTGTCCCGGACTCATTTGTAACTTCTTTTTTAATAGATGGTAAGGATAACTTTTGATCATAATCAAAGTCTTTCTCAAAATATTCACAGTTCGCAAAGAAATCAAAGAACTTGAATACTGTTTTTTCTACCTCTGACTGTATTCGAGTATCAGGATCTTCATAAGAAAAAGTAAACTTTCTTGTGCCTCGCCCTTTGATTTGTACGAAATCTGATGGACTGAAAACTGGACGCATCAGGGCGATATTTAAAATATCCTGACAATCGTATCCTGTGGTCATCATACCAACTGTAACAGCAACACGTGCCTTGCTCGTATCGTAACCTTCTAAGATAGAAGATTTTCCAAGTAGAGTATTATTCGCAAATTGACTGGTCATTTGCTGGGCGTCTCGAACAAAAGATGTGATCTGTACTGCAAAATTCGATTGCTCATAAACACCTGGCCATTTTGCTTGCGCAAGTTTATTAAGAATATTCGTTACTTTGCCTGCGTGTTTTTGTGATATACAGAATATAATTGATTTACCAAAAATCGATTCCCCAAATTCTTCTGCTATAGGATCACAGAGACCATTATCGATAAACGCCTTGCACATTGCGATGTTTGTCTCCTCATTGAAAAACTTGCGTTCAAAATCACGTCCAAAGAAAGTATTATCTACCTCATTACCCTCTTCATCAGTTGCATGTACTGCATACCCCTCTTTTGACAGTAGTTCAGTTGTAATATCTGTTCGAGCATCAATAATTGAAGGGTTAATCAAAAAACCATCGTTTACACCCTCCACTAAAGAATAACTAAAGGTTGGATTTCCTGGTGTACATCCAAAAGTACGATAGGTGCTTAGAAGTTCTCGACGTTCAAATTCACGTTGTGAATCCGACCCCTCTGCATCAAAACCCTTCAGATAGTCTTTCGGAGTTGCAGTAAGCCCTAATTTGTAGCCAACAAAATACTCAAAGACAGCTCGGCTATTCCCACCGACAGAACGATGGGCCTCATCAGAAATCACTAATTCAAAGTCTGTCGGTGAAAACTCTTTACGATATCCAACTGGCCGCGCATCTGGCGCTCGCCAACGCTAAAGGCTTCAACCAGTCGGGCCTCGAAGCCATTCTGCGGAACACCTCGTATTTGCTGTT
>JBGAUR010000036.1:0-6567 GCA_044228545.1 Minisyncoccia bacterium
GTACTTATAATGGCGTCAGAGAATGAAGCCCTTGGTAGAGTAACTCTTGAGGGATTGGCTGCAGGAAAAACAGTAGTTGGATACGCCTGTAAGGCTACTGAAGACTTACTAAAGGACGGCAGGGGCGTACTTTATAGTCCAAACAGTCCAGATGCCCTCGCAAAAGTCTTAGCCGACCTGGTAGACCTTTCGAAAAATATTAATTACAAGAGTAATGCACTATTCGCAAAAAAAACACATGGGCCCGAGAGACAATCACTGGATTTTGAAATATGTATAAATAATTCGAAAGACACTTCAGTCGAGTCCAATGAAACATACTCTAATTACCTCGATTCACTTGCTGAGAAAAGCTTATACATTGGAACCATGAAGTCTATTAAAACAAATGCAAAAAATGAAATTGCAAAGAAGACACCAAAAAAAATAAAAACAGCGGCTAGAAAGCTACGATTTCTTAAGTGATTTCTTAATTTTTCGAGCAGCTTTATAAGTTACCCGGGTGGTCTTATGTATTGTTTTCTTAATAATCTTTGGGGTGTATCTATCGTATACCGCTAAAACTGTTTTTAGATCTGGTGATAGGCCATACGTAATTGATGGGTGATCTTTTCTGATATATAAATCTTCTAGATGGTTAAACAATTTACTTCCAAAATACATATCGTCTAATCGTTTCAATTGATAGTTTAAAATATAAGCATCAAAAACTGGTAGTGCTTTGTATGCATGTGCCATTTTGCTAAAGTTATCAAGCACATTATCTTTCGCATAATTTTCCAAAACAACAATATCGGCGAGCAGTGCTGGAAATACTCGAATCTTTCTTCCCAGGGACGCAATCGCTATAGTGTTTTGCCAGTCTGAAAAATTATCCTCGCGTTTTACTGTACTTTTTTTAAAAAGCACAATGACTCGTCTATTATACTTCTCTTGCAGGTATACACTTCCGATTTCTGGTGGATACGGTGTAAAGAACGTGATTCCTTCCAATTTATTTCCAAGATACGTTGGCACAGTTTCATATACCATAACTGCGTCTGTGCCATTGTCTATATGCAATAGTCGGGACATATACTCAAGTGCTCTTGGTCTTAGCAGGTCACCTGCGTAGAGCCTGATATGATCACGAGCATATACAGCTGTATAGCCAGAATTCTGAATAATAGTAGCTTTAAAATCAACCTGCTGTAGCTCTAGTGATTTAAGCGTATTTTCAATATCTTCCTTTTTTCCTGTATCTATAATTTCAATATCTACTTCTTGTGCTTGCCCAGCAGATTCTCTGGAAATAGGTTGAAGTTGATCTAAAGATTTAAGTGAATAAGTGCTATTGATTATATCTTGTTCATTCTTATAGTGTTTACGTAGTTTAACCGTTCGTTCGGAGCGCTGCCCAACAGTATTGATTGACTTCTTAACAGCTCTCGCAAAATCATCTGCATTTGGCTCTACCAAAAAATCCGCACTAAATGTCTTTGCGATAAGTTCTGGTGTCCCACCCGCTCGTGCCGCCAAAAAATCATGCCCTATACTCATAAGCTCCAAAACTGCCATTGGATGATTGTCTCCGGTATACGTTACCAGCGCCAGGCTATCCCTGCTTGTTTCTGCTAAAGTATTCAGTAGCTCTTCACGATCAAGAGAGTATACTCCCACTGAATAATTTGATTTAACCTTTTCAAGTAAAGTTTGTAAGTGTTTCTCTTGAACATCTATTGACGTAGCATACACCGAAACCTCTTCAATAGTTCTAGTAATGTCCGGATAGAGTTCTTTGAGTCTTATTAGAGTTTCCAAGAACAAGTCGAAGCCCTTAATTGTAGAGGTTTTGCCGACATAAATTAGACGCTTATAGCCTACTAATTTGGCACCTTCGGGTAATCTTGTGTAGTTAAATGGAAGTCTTTTTATAACCCGAGACTTATCCTCCAAATTCAAAATTCCATTATCAATATATGATTCTTTCAAAAATCTTGTTGGTAATATGACTACGTCAGATTCTTCGAGCGTAAACTTCTCTCTATATGCAACGTGAATATTTTCAAGTTCCAGAACATCTCTTCTGGCTTTTGCTAAGTGAAACGATGAACCATGACATGTGGTTATTAACTTGATTGTTGATGGGATCTGCCCTATTTTTTTTGCTTCTATTGTTCTATAAAGTCCCATTTCTTGACACTCAATATTTTGTATGTCTGGGTAAAAAAAGAGGATAGATTTGAGCGCTTCAAAAACAAGGTCAGCCATTGTGTCGTAGTTTGCGAACTCTATTTGTTTTACTGAGTCTCTACTCAAAAATGCTTGAGCGCTGAGCCACCTATTGGATCTAATTTTCACTTCATCTACGTCCCGATTGTTATCTATAATAAGGACTGCCGAATCATCACCGTATAGCTGATCACATTCATTTATGTACGAGCCGATCCCCCCAGTAACCCTATATGCCGAATGCTCCGTGGTAACTAACAAATGACTAAAGGTCGATTTGGGTAAATGATGTAGCTTTAAAAAGTTATCGTAATCAGATTTTGAACAGGTGACTTCAAAAGAATACACACTACCGGTAGATGAGTCGTTTGCGACAATAAACCCAGATGAAGTAAGTAGCTTTCTCATCCCATTTTTGTCCCATTGCCTATACCCATAAAGTTCGCTCCTGACGGCCACAGCGCCACAAATAACTACCTTCTTGCCGGATTTCGTACACATATCTCTCACCACAGAAAGTAGTGGACGTATATCTTCTAGATATTCCAGTGCATTCACTAGGACAAGTGATTCTGCAGATGCAAGTTTTTCTCTCACACTTTCAATATCTATGTAGTTAGATAAATTAAGTCGGCTTGATGTATTCTGTTGCCATAAACTATCCTGTAGTAAATCTATTCCTTTAATATCAATTGACTGAGGGCTAATTAATAATTTTTTTGATGCCTTCCTATTAATAAAATGTTCCGGATTAATTACAGGAACTCTACTAAAGTCCGGGTAGTCCGTGTGTGCTTGTGCGCCAAAGTATTCTAGGTTTGAAAGATTTAATAAGTCAGTAATTTGTTCGTCCATTATTTGCCTAGTAGTTTCTTTTTTGTTTTGCTTGCTGTTTGCCTTATACCGTTCTTCTTTATATATGCTGGGTAGTGCATTATTCTTGAACTTAGGACTTTAGTTGAATGCTTATAATCTCGCTTCAGTATCATTTCTCCAGAATCAAGCCTGCGTGGGTTATTTAATGATCTTGCCAATTCAGCTGTAACATTTGACCATGAATATCTGCTTGCAGCATCTTTATAGCGGTAATTGTCTGGCTGATTTTCCAGTACATACTTGAAAGTGGCCAGCAAGTCTGCAGGAGTAGTTTTAAATGCGATTTTTCTACTAATTAAATCTTCACCCAATGGATCTCCCCCGTTTGTGAGTATTGGTCTATGTGCCAAAACATAATCCATTAAACGAGTGCGCCAAGCAAGCTCGTTTTCAAGTCCTATATGGTTTTGTGTAATTATTGCGGAAGCTTTTTCGTAGACTTCGAATCTATCTCTAAATGGATGCCAATCAATATATTCCACGTTGATTCCAGCTTTCTTTATCGATTCCATCGTTCTTTCATAGTGAGCCAAAATTCCAGGATCTTTGTTATATGGATTCTTTGCACCAGCAACAATAAACTTAAAATTCGGAATACTTTTTGATATACCTCCTACTGAATGAATCAGCGATTCCATATCAAACCAGGAATAGAATGCTCCATACCACAATAATGTAGGATTTTTAGGCAAGCTACTTAACTTTTTAGGACGCTCCTCTGGATCAACACCGTAAGGAACTTCAAACATTCTGTCACCGAGCTGATTGTATGTTTTGGGATTAATCTTGTTAATTCCAGATAAATACCCAAGGTAGTAATTTTTTTGTGCAGGAGAAGCATACAGTATGTAGTCTGCACGCTTTGATGCAATCTCACTACTTTTCTGTAACTTCAAAAAGTTGTGTTGCTCAAACTCATCATTCGAGTTACGAGCTGAGACCTCTATAGATATTGGTATGTAGTTGTCTGAAACAAGAATGTGATGATCTTCTAGTCTTGAAACAATCTGCTTAGCCTCGCCCATTGCATATCGCATAACAACGATGGTATGTATGGCAAGCAGCGCATCAATTTTGTCACCATCCCAAACTGTTAGATTTATTCCTTCTGGAATTTCTAGTTTATCGTAATCACCGATTCTGAAAGTACTTCTGTATGCAAAAGTTACTTTGTGGCCGTGATTTATTAAGCCCTTGGCAAGACCCCAAGCCCTCAGTGAACCCCCTTCTGCCGGAGTATCACCCAGCGGAGGTGGACCTTCTGATAAAACTAAGATGTTATTACTCATTTACTCCTTATAGTATATTCGATTAGGAGGTATATTAAAATTCTTTCCAACTATAACGTGATGCAATATATAATAGTTTGGTGAGCTATATAGTAATGCTAGACCCTGGCATAAATGAAGAGGGTAAAGTTTTTGCCGTTAATTTAGGCGACATTATCATTTCTAGGGCCATTTATTCAAATTTGACCGAAATGTTTCCGGACAAAAAAATTGTTAGGATACCATCACACACATCAATCAGTGACAAGAATAAGAAGTTATTGAAAAATGCGGATAAAGTCTTTGTTTCTGGCACAAATCTACTATCTTCAAATTATAAACAACTCAATAGACCCCTTGGACCAATTTCTATACTCCGAGTTTTTAAACACGGCGTTCGAAACACCATACTTTTTGGAGTTGGGTGGGGCTATGGCTATGACCGCCCAATATCAAAAACTACTGAATTTATTTACAAAAACTTCTTATTTTCAAAAAATGCCATTCATTCCGTCAGAGATTCTTATTCGGAAGGTAAGCTGAATAGTTTTTTAAAGGTAAATAATACAAACTGTCCAACAATGTGGAAGTTAAATGGCCTTCCAATGGATCTTGCGAAAAAAAGCGTTCCAAAAACTTGCCTTTTTACTTTGACTGACTATCTAAAAGATTACGATAAGGATGATGAGCTGATATGTTTTCTGCTTAAAAAATTTAAGCGGGTCGTGTTCTTTCCTCAGGGTAAGTGGGATATTCAATACATTAGCCTTCTTCCTTCTTACGTAAAGAATAAGGAGAGAATTGAAATATTAGAAAGAGATATTCAGGCTTACGATAAATTTGTAGAGAGTGAAGATTTTGTTTACATAGGTACTAGGTTACATGGTGGCATTAGGTGCCTTCAAGAAAAAAAGTCTGCTTTTGTTCTAACTATTGATAACCGTGCCACAGACATAGCAAAAGATACAAACCTCGCATCAGGAGAACGGGGTGATTTGGAGTTAATTGAAAAATGGCTAAAAGGTGATACTTCCTTTGGAAGCCTGAAGTTAAACCTTATCGGTATAGACTCTTTCCTGAACGCTTACAAATAGGTGTTTTATTTTATCTTTAGTTCTTTTACGGGATTTATCGAGTAGTAGTTCTCCTGGGCGTCATCATTATCGAAGCGAATTATGTCCTCAAAAGTTGCTTGATTAGTTTTATCAGAGCTTGTAACCGATACATTTACAGAATAGGCGCCCCTAGACAGTACGCTAGATAAAATCCACTCGAGTTCAAACACATTTTTTTCTACTGTGGGTGTCATTGGCTTGTCATACAATTCCGTACTAGTTCCGAATACTTTTTGCTCTATGTTATTTTTAACGCTAAATGCTGAGTAGAACTTAACGCCTTTATTATATTCGTGAAATTTAATCTTAAATCTAAGTTTGGTTTGATCAACGTTAATAGTAATGTTTTTATCAATAATTTCTATCTGATTTTTAATAGATTTTGGTTTTTTACTTCCATCTACAGCCTGTTGAGGATTCATAATTTTCATATATTTATCAATAACCTGTCCAAAATTCGATGCAGGAACCATCTCTGACATATCAATCAATATACCATTATCACAATATTCTTTTATTGCGCTCATATCGTGGCTTACAAAAACAACTGTCTTCTTCTTATCTTTAAGGCTCTTAAAATACTTGAAGCATTTTTTTTGAAAATTTATATCTCCAACAGCCAAAACTTCATCCAGTAGTAGAATGTCTGAGTTTGCTCTAATAGCTATAGAGAACGCGAGGCGAACTTGCATACCGGAAGAGTAGTTCTTAAGCTTCTGATCCATGAATTTTTCAAGCTCTGCAAATTCAACAATTTCATCATACATTTCAAGCATTTCTCTACGACTAAAGCCCAATAGCGCCCCATTCAAGAATACGTTCTCTTTGCCGGTAAGCTCAAAATTAAAACCAACGCCAAGTTCAATAAAAGGAGTAAGTTTGCCATTAACCTGAATATGCCCACTGTCCGGACTGTAAATACCGGCCAGTAGCTTTAGTAGCGTACTTTTACCGCTTCCGTTACGGCCCACTATGCCAAAGAATTCGCCTTTTTTAATTTCAATGGAAACATCATCTAAAGCTATGACAGTTTTATCTTTCATCGGGTAAGATTTAATTAAATTTTTACAAATGATCATTTTAATCCTCCCTCAAAA
>JBGAUR010000037.1:0-6180 GCA_044228545.1 Minisyncoccia bacterium
CACTATGATATAATCCTAAATATGAAAACACTGCGGGAGGTTGTAAATGAAGCATCAGAAAAAGGCGTTGCTGTTGGGCATTTTAATATCTCAAATCTAGAAGGTCTGCACGGTATATATCAAGCTGCAAAAAAACTTTCCCTACCAGTTATTATTGGTGTATCTGAAGGGGAAGAAGCATTTGTTGGTCGCGAAGAAGCAGTTGCTCTCATACGCACAATAAGAGAAAGGGATAATTACCCAATATATCTAAATGCGGACCACCACTCAACATTTGAAAGCGTGAGAGCTTGTATTGATGCTGGTTTTGATATGGCGATAATAGATTGTGCAAAGTTATCTTTTGAAGATAATGTAAAAACAACAAAAGAGTGTGTAGAATACGCTAGAAAAATTACAAAAGAAACAGGAAGAGATGTCTTAATAGAAGCAGAACTTGGATTCATCGGCTCTGGTTCTGATATTAAAGATACCATTCCAGAAGGTGCAGGAATATTAACTACATCAGAAGATGCAAAGAAATACGTTGAACAAACCGGTATAGATATGTTCGCGCCGTCAGTCGGTTCTATTCATGGACTTATAAAAAGTGGTAAGCCCCACATTGATACAAAAATAGTAGCAGAGATAAAAGAAGCTGTAGGTATTCCGCTTGTACTTCACGGTGGCTCTGGTCTTCGCGATGAAGATTTTACAAACGCAATCGCTTCAGGTATTTCAGTAATTCATATAAATTCAGAACTTAGGCTTGCATATGAACAAGCAGTTGGGAAATTCATAAAAGAAAACCCAGAAGAGATTGTTCCTGCAAAAATTTTAAAAGGCGCAGTAGAAGCCATTGAACAAATAGTAGAAAATAGATTAAAACTTTTTAATAATATCCATTAAATATGAAAGAAGAGGTACTGAAATTTTTTAAAGGAGATGTTGAAGATACAGAGGAAGTGCTTCTGAAGTACTCAAAAGATGCTTCACTTCTTGAAGTAAAACCAGAATTAGTAGTTTTTCCAAAGAACTCCGAAGATGTTAAAACTTTAGTTAGATGGGTAGGAGAGAATAAAGAGAAATACCCAAAACTCGCGCTAACATCAAGATCTGCTGGTACATGTATGTCAGGTGGTGCTATAGGTGAATCCATAATCATTGACTTCACTCGTTACATGAATAAAATCGAAAGTATAGACAATATAACTTCGTTCCAGATTGTACCTAAATATCCAGGTGCGCACGAAGTCACGATATCTGGAGTGGCAAAAGTAGAACCTGGTTGCTACTATCGAGATTTTGAACCAAAAACTCTAGAAAAAGGGCTTCTCTTGCCTTGCTATACAGCATCTAAGAGTTTAAACGCACTCGGAGGTATGGTTGGAAATAATTCAGGTGGAGAAAAAACTTTAAACTATGGAAAAACTGAAGATTATATAAAAGAACTATCTGTTGTATTTTCTGATGGGAGGGAATACGTTGTAAAACCTCTAACTAAAAAAGAATTGTATGGGAAAATTGCGCAAGGAGATTTTGAAGGAGATATCTATAAAAATATTTTTGCTTTAATAAATGAAAACAAGGAAGAGATAAAAAAAGCGAAACCCAATGTTTCTAAAAACTCTGCTGGTTATTACTTGTGGAATGTATGGGACGAAGAAAAAGAAGTTTTTGACCTAACTAAATTAATTACTGGCTCACAGGGAACACTCGGAATTGTGACGAACATAACTCTCCATCTGGTAAATATCAAAAGATCTTCAAAATTAGTTGCTGTATTTATGAAAGATACTAAACGCCTCGGTGAAGTTGTTGATACAATACTTCTACATAAACCAGAGAGCTTGGAATCATATGACGATGCTACTATGAAGTTAGCAATCAAGTTCTTCCCAGATTTCTTAAAAAAGAAGGGGGGTTGGGGGATGATAAAGTTCATGTGGAGTTTCTGGCCTGAAGCCATAATGATGCTTTCTTTTGGAATTCCTAAACTAATTCTCTTGGTTGAATTTGCAGGTGACAGTGAAAAAGAAATAGATCAGAAAGCAAAAAAACTGATACCTGATTTAAAGAAATTTAATTTTAGAACTAGAATCACTAGATCAGAGTCTGAATCGGAGAAATATTGGGATATAAGGCGTGAGAGTTTTGCATTACTTAGAAAACATGTAAAAGACAAGCATACTGCACCATTTATAGACGATATAATAGTTCGCCCAGAATTCTTACCAGAGTTTTTACCAAAATTAAATACAATACTAAACAAATATCCTATTACTTATACCATCGCAGGACATGCTGGAAATGGTAACTTTCATATAATACCGCTTATGGATTTTGCAGATGAAAAAACTGCCCCAATAATTATTGATCTTTCAAAAGAAGTTTATGATCTAGTTTTCGAGTACAAAGGTTCAACTACTGGAGAACATAATGACGGCATAATCCGCTCACCATTTTTGGCTCAAATGTTTGGCGACAAAATTTATGTACTTTTTGAAAAAACAAAACAAATATTCGATATTAAAAATATACTAAACCCAGGGAAAAAAGTGGGTTCTAGCCTTGACTACCTTAGAAGTCATATAATCAAAGAAGCTCACGACCACTCTCACAAGATATAGTTTGTCAAAATTCAAATAATATGCTATTATTGCGCCTATGCAAACATTAACATTAACCGCAAATAAGCGAAGTAAGGCGGACAAGCTAGAAGCTATACGAATTAAAGGTATGATTCCAGCTGTTGTCTATGGCGCTCGAGTGGAAAATACATCTATTTCCGTACCGAGTGTTTCTTTTGAAAAGACCTTAAAGGCAGCCGGAGAATCAAGTACTATAGTTCTTGAACTCGAAGGTAAAAAGATAGATGTACTTATTCATGATGTTCAAGTTGATCCAATTAAGGGTCACCCTATACATATAGATTTCTTGGCTGTTGATATGAACAAACCCGTTGAAGTTCAAGTTCCTCTTGAGTTCACAGGCGTATCTCAAGCAGAAAAGGATGGTCTGGGCTCTCTAATGAAAGTCCTTCACGAAGTAGAAATAAAAGCTCTACCGAAAGATTTACCACATTCAATTATTGTAGACATATCTTCTCTAGTGACACTATCTGATCAAATTCACGTAAGAGATTTAGTTGTCGCAAAAGAAATAACTATAATTACTGATGGAGATGAAGTCGTAGCTCTAGTTGCTCCAGCCAAGGCTGAGAAGGTTGAAGAAGAAGCTCCAGTTGACCTATCTAGCATCGAAGTTGAGAAGAAGGGTAAGAAAGAAGAGGAAGGGGAAGCTACAGAAGCAAAATAATAAATTTCATATAAAAACTCTAGAGTCACAATCTAGAGTTTTTATATGTTATAATAGGTAGGTATGGAACGATTGATTCGATATTGTTTTGTTTTTGTTTTAATAATTACATTTGCATTTGGTGATTTTACACATAAAGTATCATTTGTAGAGGGAGCTCAAGCGCTTGAGAACGCTCAAGCTGATAAAGCACGTCTTGAGAATGAATTGAATGCTCTTGAACAAGAGATCGCTCAAAAACAAAAAGAATTAGCTGGCCAAAAAGGTCAGTCTGTTTCTCTTTCTAGAGACATCGCAATATTGACTACTCAAATTAAGAAATCTAAGCTCGATATTAAAGCCAAAAACTTAATAATTAAAAAATTAGGTGGAGAAATAGTTCAAAAGAATAAACAAATAGAAACTCTATCTACTAGAATAGAAACAGAAAAAGAAACTCTGGCTCAACTTATAAGAAAAGATAGGGAAATAGACGATAAAAATGTTTTGGCTTTCCTTTTGTCAAAAGATAAACTCTCCCTTGCGTACGGAGATATTGAAACTTTTTCATCTTTGAAAACTGGCATCAAAAAATCAGTCGATGAGATAAAGGGTGTAAAGAAAGAAACAGAATCAGAGAAAAAAAACTTGGAAATAAAGAAAGATAAAGAAACAGATGTGAAAGTTCAACTTGAAAAAGCAAAACAAGAAGTTGAAGCAAGCGAAAAAAATAAACAAGAACTTCTATCTATTAGTAAGGATAAAGAAAAAGCTTACCAAAAAGTTCTGGCAGATAAAGCAAAGAGGCGTGCTGAGATATTAGCTGTGCTATTCAATCTCCGCGATGCATCTGCTATTCCTTTCGGTAAAGCGCTTGAATTTGCAAAAGAAGCTTCAAAAGCAACCGGAGTTGATGTGGCATTTATCCTTGCTATTATCACTCAAGAAAGTAATCTTGGGACAGACCAAGGTTCTTGTTATGTGACAGATATGAGTACGGGTGTAGGTGTTAGTTCAAAAAGCAATAAAACATTTAGAAATGTTATGAAGCCAGTTCGTGATACACCTGTATTTATGGAGATAACTCTCGCGTTAGGACGTGACCCTTACAAAACATTAGTATCTTGTCCGATAGCTTCTGCTGGAACCTCTAGTTGGGGTGGAGCCATGGGGCCTGCTCAGTTTATACCATCAACCTGGAAAGGTATGGCTAAAAAAGTTGCAAACGCTCTAGGAATACAAACTCCAGATCCATGGAACCCTAGGGATGCTTTCACAGCCTCTGCAATGTTTTTAGCTGATTTAGGTGGAAGTGGTAGCAGTTATACAGGTCAAATAAGAGCTGCGTGTAAATACTATGGCTCTGGTGGTTCATCATGTTCATATGGTAAGCAAGTCATGGCTAAAGCTGCAAATATACAGAAAAACATGTTAGATCCTTTGCAAAATTAGGATATATATGTTACTATAGCCCCACATTATGAAAAAAGACATTCACCCAAAATATAATAGTAATACAGCAGTCACATGCGCTTGCGGAGCTACTTTTCCAGTTGGTTCAACAATGGATTCTATGAATATTGAAATATGTAGTCAATGTCACCCTTTCTATACAGGCAATGACAAGGTTCTAGACACTGCAGGACGTGTAGATCGTTTCAAGAAGCGTGCAGCTGTTGCAAAATCAAAGAAATAACTCTAAAAAATAAAAAACTAGTCTCTAATAGAGCTAGTTTTTTATTTTTGCTATATAATACAAATATGAATTTAGATTTAGAAGAACTAAAAAAAGATCACAAAACAAGCTACTTCGCAGGAGAATATGAGCGTCTTTTGAACGAAGAAAAAAAAGTCAACGAAATGGTTTCTCAAGACGAATCACTGCGTGATTTGGCTGATGAAGAATTGCAAAATATTAAATTTCAAAAAGAAGCATTAGAACGCCAACTTGAAGAGATATTGAAACAAGACAAAGAAGAGGAGGAATTCCCAAATGAGATTATTTTAGAAGCTCGTGCAGGAGCAGGAGGAGATGAAGCATCGCTATTTGCACTAGAGTTAGTTGGTATGTATGAGAAATTTGCAGATATGAGAGGGTGGAACAGCAAGCATCTAGATGAATATACTTTAGAAATAAAAGGTAAGGATGTCTACAAGCTACTTCGTTTTGAGACTGGAGTTCACAGAGTACAACGCATTCCTGCTACAGAAAAAAACGGTCGGATACACACTTCTACTGCTTCAATCGCGATACTACCAATTCGCAAGAAAAGTAAAATTGAAATTAATCCAGCAGACCTTGATATGGAATACTCCCGTTCAGGAGGAGCTGGAGGACAAAACGTGAATAAAGTAGAAACGGCAGTGCGTTTAATCCATAAACCAACAGGTATTGATGTACGTTCAACTTCAGAACGTAGCCAACTCGGTAACCGTGAAAAAGCGATGAGTATCTTGATTGCAAAACTCCAAATGCTAAAAGATGAAGAGGAGGCTAAAAAATATTCTGGGGATAGAAAAGCGCAAATTGGTACAGCAGACCGAAGTGAAAAAATTCGAACTTACAACTTCCCACAAGACCGTGTGACCGACCATAGGATTAAGCAATCTTGGTCTAACATCCCAGGTATCATGCAAGGGAAAATAGATAAAATGATCGATGCACTAGCCACGGGAGAAGTAGGGGAGGCAGAGGAAGAATAATTGCGTATTTGATATAGTTGTGTTATTCTTTTCCTTAGTAGTTGTCACGCGTTTTGGTTATTAGTTTCATATTCGTGCTTTCAAACATTGAGTATGTAAATGAAATCAGGCAGTAAGCGATTACATTTATAAATTAGTTTTCTTCAAGTAGATGTATGAAAGTACGCTACAAGAAGCACATTGTCATATATGGCAAAAAAG
>JBGAUR010000038.1:0-6166 GCA_044228545.1 Minisyncoccia bacterium
TCAAGAAATAACCCACTTAGATATCTCAAAAGCTTTAGCTGACAGCGAAGAGAACCTAGAAATTCTAAATAAAAAGATAATCCATATAATACCCACTGGATATAAATTAGATGGTAAAGATATCCATGGTAGACCAGAAGGGATGAAAGGTATAAAGCTTGAAGTTAAAACTCTATTCGTCACCTGCTTAAAACAAAATATTGAAGATCTAATAACATCGATGTCACTTGCTGGTATTGAGGTTGAAGACGTAATTGCTTCCCCTATTGCAAGTTCTTTTATACTTTTAAATAGCAAACAAAAAGCTGCTGGATGCGCATTGATAGACATAGGAGCAGAAACAGTATCTATTGCTGTATTTGAGAACAATCTGCTTATGTCCTTGCAAGTTTTTTCTATTGGAAGTATGGATATAACAAAAGATGTTGCTCTTGGTTTCCGTATTGCTCTTGAAGAAGCTGAGAGTTTAAAACTAGGATCAGTTATAGGTGGTGATTATCCAAAGAAAAAAGTTGACGAGATCATCGAGGCACGTCTATCTGACATTTTTGAATTAGTTGGTAATCATTTAAAAAGACTTCGTCGCAACGAACTTCTGCCTGCGGGTATTATTATTACTGGTGGTGGTTCACACATAGGAAGAATAGAAGAAATAGCAAAATCTCAATTAAAGTTACCTTCACGTGTTGGACCAATGGATGCAACTATAAATAATAGATTCAAAATTCGTGATTCATCTTGGTACACAGCTTTTGGACTTGCACTATATTCAGGAGAAGATAAATCAAGAGGTGGTGTAAGTGGAGAAAATGCAATGGGAGACAGCATGAAAGAAGTAAAAGGATTTTTCAAATCTTTACTCTCACAACTTTTGCCATAAAAAATACTTTTGTCAAATAAAAGCAAGTATAGCCTTTTTATTAATTTCTGTTATTATGTACTTACAAAAGTTTATTATTAACAGAATATTTAAATGTCTTACCGAAACACGCTAGTTTCGGCCAGATATCTATATAATATATGGCTAAAATCAACCCAGAAATTGAATCATTCGCACGCATTAAAGTTATCGGTATTGGTGGTTCAGGTAAAAATGCACTTAACCACATGATAAGTTCAAAAGTAAAAGGTGTCGAATTCATAGTTATGAATACCGATACTCAGGATTTACACAACTCTTTCGCTGAGAAAAAAGTTCACCTTGGTAAAAATCTAACAAAAGGTCTTGGTGCTGGTATGAATCCAGAGATTGGACGACGTGCAGCCGAAGAAACAAAAGCAGAAATCCAAGACGTTATCAAAGGTGCTGATATGGTCTTTATTGCTTGTGGTATGGGTGGTGGAACTGGTACTGGTGCTGCGCCAATAGTTGCCCAAGCTGCTAAAGAACAAGGCATTCTTACTGTTGCAGTTGTAACAAAACCATTTTCATTTGAAGGTAATCAAAGAATGAGACTAGCAGAAGAAGGTTTAGCATTACTTGAACGTGAAGTTGATGCAATATTAGTGATTCCAAATGATCGCCTAATAATTATTTCTGGTAAAGATGTTGGCTTCCGACAAGCGTTTGCTATGTGTGACGAAGTGCTTAAACAAGCTGTTGAAGGTATATCTGAACTAATAACAACTCCAGGTATGGTCAACGTAGACTTTGCTGACATCCGAGCGGTTATGCATGATGCAGGGAGTGCTCTTATGGGTGTGGGTATCGCTGCAGGTGAAGGACGCGCTGAAAAAGCCGCACTTGAAGCTATAAACTCCCCTCTTCTTGATCTATCTATATCTGGAGCAAAAGGAGTGTTGTTTGCGATCTCTGGTGGAGATGACCTAACAATCCATGAAATCAGCGAGGCCGCAAAAGTAATATTTGGTACTATTCGTGATGAGAAGTTGAAGAAAGGCGAAATGAAGGTAACAGTTATTGCTACAGGTTTCCCTACAGATATGCCACGTCGTTCCCTATTTCAAAGTCAAAAAATAGGTGAACCAACAATAGCAACAGCTACAAAAGAAGAAATAAAAAATAGATAGAAAAACCAAGAAAACACATTTAGGGCGATCTGCGCTACCAAACTATTATTAAAAAGTTTTTCAGGCCAGGATGCGAATCGCAATAAATGTGTTTTCTTGGTTTTAATTTAATATTGTATTAGAATATAGCCTATGTACGATTTGATTATTTTAGGTGGAGGTCCAGCAGGTACAGCAGCTGCTGTATATGCAGCCAGAAAACAACTTAAAAGCCTTATCATGACCTCCGAGTTTGGTGGTCAATCTACTGTGTCTGAACTTATATATAACTGGATAGGAACATCTGAAATATCTGGAGCTGATCTAGGTAAAAATTTAAAAGAGCATGTTCTCTACTATAAAGGACCTTTTTTAGATATTGTAGAAGGAGAAAAAGTAGTAAATGTTAAAAAAGAAGATTCAGCTATAACTATTACAACTGAATCTGGTAAAACCTATACCAGTAGGGGTTTACTTGTTGCCACAGGTAGCGGGCGCAGGAAGCTTGTAGCAGAGAATGCTGATAAATATGAACATAAGGGTATTACTTATTGTGCATCTTGCGACGGCCCTCTTTTTGCAGATCAAGACGTAATGGTTGTTGGTGGTGGCAATGCTGGTTTTGAAACAGCAGCTCAACTACTAGCATATTGTAAAAGTGTCACACTTATACATAAAAATACCGAGTTCAAAGCTGATGAAATAACAGTTAAGAAAGTAATGGCAAATCCAAAGTTTAAAGCAATTACCAATGCAGATATATTAAAAGTAGACGGTGAACAATTCGTATCTTCACTTACTTACAAAGACAAAACTTCAGGCACTGAAACTACTATTCCTACAACTGGTATATTTGTCGAAATCGGTCAAATACCAAATACCGACTTCTTAAAAGGTGTAGTTGATATAGATGCTATAGGTAAGGTAGTAGTTGACCCAATGACTCAAATGTCATCTGTGCCTGGTATATGGGCTGCTGGTGACTGTACAAATGGACGCTATCATCAAAACAACATCGCTGCTGGCGATGCTGTCAAAGCACTAGAGGATGCTTATATTTGGCTACATAAGAATAAATAATTAGCTTAACATCTTTTCTAATGTTTCTAACTCAGCTTTTGAATTTGGTTGAAAGATTTCCATTATATTAGACACTGGCACAGCTTGTACTTTTTTACCTTGAGACTGGGCTAATTTTATTAAATCAGTTAAATAGTACTCACCTGCTGCATTTTCGTTTTTTAAACTTTCAATGTTTTCCCACAGCCAATCACTGTCGAAAGCATATATCGCGGGATTTATTTCTTTAATTTCTCTTTCTTCTTCAGAAGCGTCTTTATATTCAGTTATATTTAAAACATTTCCATCATTATCTCTAATAACTCTTCCTAGAAAGTACGCACCGCTTCTCCAATCATTAAAGTCTGGAAGTATAACTGTACCCATAGTAACAACAGAATTTCCTTCCTTGTGCTTATTTATAACCTTCTCTATGGTTTCTTTTGATAAGAGGGGTTGATCATTTGAAATAACGAAAATTGTATTATGTTCAGTGTGAATCTTGTTTTTTGCTGATAGAACTGCGTGACCTGTTCCTAATTGTTCTTGTTGATAAGCATAATTCAAACCTTCACCAAATACTTCAAAAATCCTTTCTTTCTTATGCCCAACAACTATAACTGGTGGCAATTTTAAATTAAGTTCTGAGAGAGTATCTAATATATGCTTTAAGAATGGTTTACCTTTAAGTAGAGCAAGAGCTTTTGGATCATCTGATTCCATTCTTTTCCCCTTTCCAGCAGCCAGTATTATTATCTGTGTTTTTTCCATATCCGACTATCTTAGCAAATTTAATTATTTTTACAAAATAAAAAAACCTCCCGCTGGGGAGGATTTCTTGATGCGCTTATTTACATCAAAATAATTCATATTTAACACCAATACCAAGGTTTGGCTTAGTTGTGTTACCTAAATCGTAAGCAAACATCTGGTCTTTAGCAACGTGGTTTTGATATAAGAAACCACAGAATCCACCGAGGGAAAATTTGCCCATAAACTTTGGTTTAAAATTAAACCGCAGCTCAGAATGAAATCTGTCATTATATAGCATAGTTTGGACACCATTTATTCTTGTCCTTACTTTTTCCTGCTCTGCACCCAGACCGATTCCAACACTAAATTTTTCAGAGAAGATTCTAGTAATCTCCCCGTCGAATGCGTACCGAGCAGTAGCATCTTTATTTAGGCTTCTTAGGTAAGATCCATGCATTAGGGCTTCTGTTCCACCCAGATTGGCAGTTTTGTAAAGAAGCTTTAACCCGGCAGATGCTTGTCCATTGCTTTCATCGTATGCTACAGTCGGCATAAGAGAAAGGCGAATCTTGTCATCGTTCCACTTATTTAAAAGCGGACCAGCTGACAAACTTACCGTATGGTTTTCATAGGCGAGCTCTCCAGCAACACTGATGGTTGTCAGGGTTAGGAAACCATTTATTTTATTTTTTGTAGAGTATTCAACTCTTCCAAGAAGAACACTTTGCTCTTGTGCAAAAGCAGGTATTTTTGCAAATAAAAACACCAGAAAAATCATGCATATCTTTCTCATAACAAAAGTTTTAAAAGGTCAGTAATATAGAACTATTATAAGACCATTATGTACTTTGTTGCCCTATTGTCAATATAAAATAAATTCTGTGCGCGATAAGGGATTCGGCTATTACATAGCCAGGTGTTTTTATATTCATAAATTCATATATAAAAACCTTTCGAATCCCATGCGCAAGTAAAGAAGTTTACTGTGCGCGATAAGGGATTCGAACCCCTGGCCTACCCCACGTCAAGGGGTCGCTCTACCAACTGAGCTAACCGCGCAAATATCTTTGTGACCCTACCGGGAATCGAACCCGGATTACCGGCTTGAAAAGCCGATGTCCTAACCGTTAGACGATAAGGCCAATACTAATGAGAATGAGTATAACATTTTTTCTTTAAAAAGCAATCTATAACTTAAATACCTTTATTTATCAAGCTTATTTAGCTTGACTTTTTTGTGTCTTTGTGCTATTATATAGGAAGAGGTAGTCCTTTGACAGAAATTTGGTTTTAAATTGTTTTGAGAGCAACTATGCCCTTCTCTACTCACATAAAACGAGGAGGTTAAGGTTGCTTTCAAAAACAATAAAATAATTCAATATCGCAATATTGCGAATAAAAATTTTTAAACCAATTTATACAATTATGGCAACGCAAACACAATCGCCTGTTCATGGAACAAGCGCTGGCAAATCGAAAGTGATTCTGTTTATAGCAGGTCTCTTAATTTTTGGACTGGGGTTTTACTCTTTGCAACAATGGTGGAAACACCGGCCGAAGAGTTACAACCTCACCTACATGCCTGTAGGTCAAACAAAAATAATTGAAATTCAACCTGGTGACGCCGCCAAGGTAACCTTAGCTCCTGAAGCTTATTATCCTTTTTGGACTGATAACCTTTTAGTAGCTAACGACAGCCAGGGCGCAGGGTTTAAGATTTTGGGAAGCGAATTCGTAGAACATGATCAGGGTTTCCCTGAAAGTGGAGATACAGAGTGGACTTACCGGAATCAAAGCGATACTACAGTAACATTAAAAATTGGTAGGTGCGTATCGAAAGATAGCTGCTCAATCAATTTTTAAATTCATCAAACTTAAAAAGAAAAGACATGGACATTATGTTCGACGGGATATGGATTTTATTTTGGTTTTCTATAGGAATGATCATACTAAAATACCTATTCCCCACATGGAATTACGTTCGCCACATTTTCCTTGTGGTGACAATAGCTATTGCTATTTACTTTGCAATGGAGTTCTTAGAACCCTTTGTAAAAAATAAGGAAAAGAATTTCTGGCCTCTTATTTTTATCATCTTGATAAGCTATCTTATCTACTTAGGTAGCAGGAGCTTATCATACAAAACCCGGACTATAATCTGGGACAGGATGACTAATAAGATTGTTGGCTTCCTGAGAGCTGGTGAACTGAAGATTGTTGTACCTGGACTTGAAAGGACTGGTATAAACACTGAAGGCGACAGCGATCAAACCCTAAATCTGAAATCTCATGAAATCAAGATTGCTGAAACTCCGAAAGTTCTAACAAACGCACCTGGAGTATT
>JBGAUR010000039.1:0-5812 GCA_044228545.1 Minisyncoccia bacterium
TGCAGCTTTTGGTTTCTTTTTTTCTTTGCGAGCACCCATTCCTTTTGCCATATGTTTTTATTTTTTATTAATAATATATTTGTATTGTAGCACTTTTTTTATTACAAATTAATATAGTATAATATTTTTATGGAAGAAGAATTAGAACAACAAGCCAAAAAAGATCCAATTTGCCCTAGATGCGGTCTCAGATCATATGATGAAGCCTGTGCAAATTGTGGAACTCCTATCGTAGATAAAAATGATGACGAAGATGAAGAATACGATTGGCGTGAAAAGAAAAGATAGCTTTATTTAGATACAGTTCTATTAGGGTCAAAGTGTCCATCAGCTACTGGAATAGTTGTTTCTTTTTCTTTACCGTCTGATATGTATTTTATATTCACTCTATATTCTTGGTTTCCTACTGAGTCATCTTTTGGAAGTATTTCAATATTTTTTACCTTTACACCAAGGCTCCCAATACGAGCATAAGACTTTTCTATAGCAGCATCTCCCCTATCATAAAACAAAATTATATAAGTCGAACCATCAAGGGAATCTGAGCTCACTGTCATAGGGATGATAGCATCTAGCCTAGGATCTTTTACTTGGAAAATTCCTTCTACTAGTTTTGTCTGAAGTAAACTTTTTTCTAGCACTAAAACACCTTCTCTTTTTATAGCTGGTATTTTGTAATTACCCCTACCGTCCTTCATACCAATTGTAATATTGTTATCGTCTGGCAGACTTATTACTGACCTTGAGACTCTATTGAGAGTTGTAGTTTTATAATTTTCAATTTTCTCTCCAAGTATTTTAAATTCTTTTTTCTTACCTTCAGTAAGTAAGTACCCACTAACTAAAAACACTGTTAATGCTAGAAAACAAGATACAACTAAAATTTTCCTAAGTAGTTTACTCATAGGCAAATTATAGCATTTTTTACAATTTTGATATAAAACCCTTATAAAACAAGGATATTTTAATTGACAGAAGGGCATATAGTATGCTATAATATATTTAATTGTTAACTAAATCCGTTTTATGAAAAAAGTACAGTTCTTTACATTTGTTGTTGCATTAACAGCAAGTTTCTTTTTATCAAAAGTATCTGAGAGTAAAATCTCACTTTTGATAACTGCGTTCGCATTTCAGTTTATCGTTGCTGGCTACCTATCTTTGGTGGTGCATCAGACTGATCTGCAACCAAGAATCATTAAATCAGCCAAGTTTAATGATCGGATTGTAGGAGTGTTCGCATGTTTTGCGATCTCCATCATCTTAGGTGCCTGTTTTGGAGCCTCAGCTGACTACATCCCCTTCTTTGCAAGCGCCTACTTGCTGGCATCCTTGTGGGCGGGATTGTTGCTCACAAATTGGAAGATAAAAAAATAACGAATTGGATTCTGTTTCGGTTTGAGTCCAAGTTCATATTTTAGTTATCGCTAAAATCCCAATTTCATTATGAAAAACGCGAGTTCCTTGAGAACGCGTTTTTTTCGTTTTATATATTTTGGTAAATATAAAAACCGCATTGCTGCGGTTTTTATATTGATAGAATTTGATTTTATTATGAAAGATGTTTTGAAACGAGTTTTGTCATTTCGAACATATTTACCACTCCTTTACCACCGAATACTTTCTTTAGATTGTCGTCTGCATTTATATTGCGCTTGTTCTTTGGATCTTGAAGATTGTTCTTCTTGATGTAAACCCATAGAGCTTTTACGACTTCTGAACGAGGCATAGGCCCCTTGCCCACTACAGCTGCTAGATCAGCACTGATAGTCATAGGCTTCATAAATGCGGATGTTTTTGTTGCTGGCATAATTTTTTGCTCCTTTTTAGAGCGTTAAAGTGTTTACTAGTAATGCCTCTATTATACCACAGTTATAGCTATTTTTGTAAAGGGTTTTCCTTCTTTTTAGGAGAGAAGAAATATAGAGATGTAATTAGAAGAAGCGAGTAGTTTATTATCATATACCATTTGTTTGCCCAGGATATTCCGTACAAGAATCTAAAATCAGATATTGGGAATAAGAATGGTGTAGGATAGAAGGCTGCAGCATGAGATGGTATGTCTATTAGGATGTGTAATAACCACCCTAATAGCTCAAGCCTAGGTCTTTTTGACAGCACCCATACTAATGTAAACACAAGGGCCCATATGACAATACTATGGCTAAATTGGTATAAGAAGCTTGCGATGTCAAAACCTCCGGCAAGGGCATGGTGATTGCGCATAGAGCTTAGTGATTGACCCTTAAATATTGCACCAAATATAGCAATACAAAAAGGCACTGTGAAAGCAAATAAATCTGGGAACACACCAAAAAATGTCACCCATTTAAGGCTGATCTTTCTCTTGTTCTTTTTCTCTAATTTTTTATTTAAACCCCGAGCTCCATAATTTGCCCAAAGCATGTGTGCAAGTACATCCATATATATTGTCGAATCATTATAGCATTAATTCTAAAATAGGTATAAAAAAAGCCCCTGATGGGGTTTTCTTTATGAGACTCACAAGCGCTATCAATATTGCTATTGAAGATAATCACTTACGATCATATCCGTCATACTTACGAGACTCATTACACATAGTACTCCTATTTAAAATTAAAGATAGTGAGTTATCCACAGTTTAACTTTATGATACAAATATAAGTTTTTGTCAAAATCCAGTATAAAAAATGCCGCTTTCTTTCAAGCGGCTCACATAATCAATTATGGATATATTTAACCTAACTTCGGCGATACAATGTAAGCACAAAAGAAAAGGCCATTGCATGCCACTACATCGTTCTGTGAATCAATTGCTACCAGGTTGTATTTTTGGCACCAATCAATGCACAATTCGAAGATCAGGTCGTTCTCACGGCAGATTCCGAGGAGCTCGGATATTGTTAAAGTTCTGTCCATAAGGATACCAGGTCTTTCCTTAGTCTTCATTACCAGCTTTACCAGGAATTTTACTGCCTGAGATTCTTTTATACCCATTACACCCAGGTATGCAGTGAGCCTTTCTTCACAATTTGAGAAATCAATATGACCGGTGCTCAGGGGTAAAAAATTACCATCAGAACAGCAAAGCCATGCTGTGGCGATAAGGTCGTGAGTCAACTCATATTCATTGCCATGCTGGATGATGTATCCATCACGGAATAATTTGGTTTCACTTACCTTGATCTCTTTTCCCACATACTCTTCCATTCTTGAAATCATTTCAGAGTTTATTGTGTCGGGCCACTCTCCTCCATTTCTTTCACACGCATACATGATCAGTGCATGGAAAAAGGTGAATGAATTTTCATCTTCACCAAAGTTAGCAAAGAAGTAAGGTTTGACGCTTCCATGGGAAGTGTACAGGTTGTAAGGCTTTATAAGCCTGGAACCTATCTGGCTGTAAGGAACTTTGTTCATGTCGGTGTGATTTTAGTTGACCATCATCATATCACAGGAAATTATTTTGTCAAACCAAGGTTATTTTATGTAATTTGTACTTATTCTCTCTGGTACTGTACTGCAATCAACCTGAGGCAAAGAGTTTTCATAGGTTAATTTTGAGGAGTCTTTAAATCTATAAACACCAGATTTATCTTCATATTTCTCTCCAATACCTGTTTTTATACTATCTTTACTAATTATGAGTATTTCTTCTTGAATATTTCTTATACCTTCTCCTTCTGCGGTGTATAGGATTTTTAATTTTTTAGAATAATCTGGAATATCAGCATTATCTTCAATGGTTCCTATGTATGAGCCTACCAAAGAATCCTTTTCACCCGGTATCCAGTTTATAACTCCACTAACAGAGTTTCCGTCGGCATAAACAATAGAAGTAAATGCGAAATCTGAATTTCCCTCACCCTCTGTTTCTTTGTAGTAACAAACTCGCTTGGAATCCTCGGGTTCTTTTTGTTCTTGTGTATTAGGTATATTTACAACTGAAAGAGGAACTTGTTTCTTTTTTATAATCAAATACATCCCTATAATTACAAGAACTATTAGTATTATTATTTTGGTTTTTTTATTCATATTGATTTAATTTATTATCTTCTAAAGCTTTTGTGTCATTTTTCTCAAGCAAGGCTTTGACATCTTTAGCCTGCTGTACCGCATCTAAATCTCTCTCGATCATACTCTTGCTTCCCTTCTTACCATTAAACAAATCTGTCCTAAACATTATAAATATAATTACAGTTACTGTAATAAATATCATCAGTATCCCAACAAACCCTCCGGTTGAATTTTTATTTAATTTCATGTTACTTACTATCTTTTTTTGTAGTGATAATGATACTGCCCATATTTTAAACCCCACTTTAAACAGTTAGTTTTACATGTGTGACCACTATTTTTATCAGTTCTACCTGGATGAGCTAAAGAAACACTCGGAACGATTAAAACCACGAGAATTAGAAGAAAGATTATTTTTTTCATATGTTATTTAGCTTCATTACTAATAACATAATCCTATACTTATTATTAAAAAAATCAAATAATTCTAAACCCAATTTTAATCTCATCTCCTTCAAAAATGTCTTCATTTTGGCGAACAATCTTTTTGATTGCAAGGAGATAGGATTGGGATAGTTTATGCGGGAAAAGAGCATTATCCCAGGTGGTCTTGCCTACAGTTGTCCGGATCTTTATCATACCCTTGCCGTATTTATTCCTTATTTCTTCGGACATCTTTTTATCTAAAGTAACAAAGTGCCAAGGTCCATCCCCGGGCCACTTCCAGACTTTAGCTTTAAATTTGTATTCTTTAATTGGCATCTTTTATAGACAAAAGCTTAGTCGGACTATGATGGCCGTTTATAATCCGAACGCTAGATTTAGAAATTTTGAAATGACTTGCTATTAGTTCTATGACACGATTATTGGCAAGATTGCGCTCGGCTTTTTCCCGAACTGATATTTCAAAATGGTCATCGCTTTTTTGCTCGAGTTCTTCTTTCTTACTATCAGCTTTTACTTTTACATGGATAAACATTTTAATGCGCCTTCTTTTTTTATTTTTTTATATTTTTCGCTTGGTCCACCACGATTGTACTCTCCTATCACACCATCGCTACGAATAACCCTATGACATGGGACATTTGGTCTGTAATTTGATTTCATAATAGAACCCACAGCACGAGCAGCACCCGGGCTTCCTGCGCGAGTGGCAACTTCTTTATAAGTCATGGTCTCGCCTTTTTTAATACTAGATACGATATTGAGGACTCTCTCTGTAAACATACTAAGCTTCTCTACCTTCTTCATATTAATATTTTCTTATCACAGCTTTTACAACTGCAGTTATGTTTAGATATTGTTTAGGATGTATTGGTTTAAAATCTTTGTTTGCTGGCTCAAGCCAAACTTTATTGCCATCTTTTTTAAAGTATTTCATTGTAAACTCTCCGTCTATATTTGCAATAACAATATCACCATCTTTTGCGTGATCTGTTTTCTCTACAAGAACCATATCTCCGTCGGCTATATGAGCATCGATCATGGAGTTGCCATCGACTTCGAGCATATAGGTATTTTCTTTTTTGTTTACTAGGTAATTGTCTAAGTTTATGGCTTCCTTCATCTCTTCTTCAACATCTACAGGAAAACCAGCAGTAACAGAACCAAGGAGAGGAACATTGTTAAAAGAATCATTTGGAAGTAGTCGGCCAAGATGGTCCTTTGTAGCGATACCAGCTTCGATGAATTTATCGACAACACGAGCGACAGCATTTTTGGATTTGAATCCAAATAGCTTCATCATCTCTGTGTATGTAGGCATACGCTTCTCGCGTTCATAGAAAGATTGGAGTTTAGATTTGTAATCGTT
>JBGAUR010000003.1:0-30488 GCA_044228545.1 Minisyncoccia bacterium
ATTGATTTTTTTGTAAGGGGAAAGATAATAAACTTAACTACTATCGTTATTAAAATAATAGCAAAACTTACATCTCCAAAGGTTATATTGTTAATAGTAAATATTAGAGCGTTGTATATCGGTTCATAGAAGATTGTATTCCATAGTGCTTGCATCCTCCTATTGTATCTTAAAAACCAGTAAACCCAAAATATCTTTATTTTATAGGGTCGTAATGATTTTTCTGCCATGGATGACATCGACAGATTCTCAAAAAACCATAGTAAATACCTCTTATGACCCCGTGTTTTATTATAGATTCCTTAGTATACTCCGAGCATGTTGGTATAAAAACACAGGAATTATGTGATCTAAAGGGTAGTTTTTGGTATAAATTTATCAACCAAATAAAAGGCTTTTTCATATTTTTTTAAGAATATTCAAGATATCGCCTTTAAAATCAAGGTTTTTATCTTGTAATCCTTCTTTTTTATAGAAAAATATCCCAGCACAAAGTGGTAAATCTACTGTTTTTAACACATTATAACCCTTTCTTCTTAATTTATTCCTTAAAACTCCTGATTTTACAAAGGTTTTTGGTGCAACAAAAGCATATTGTGGTGTTTTTTGTTTTAAATATCTAAAAATAAAAAAAGGGCTATGTATTATCACTCCTTTGTTCATTATCTCTTGAAAGAGTGTTTTATCTAGCCGTTTTCTTTTAGGAAGCATGTTTTATTATTTTTTAATTGATACGTTAGCTCGTCCCTTGCGGCGGCGTGCTTGAGTAACCTTCTTTCCACCTGGTTTTTTAGATCTAGTTAAGAAACCGTGGGTTTTTGCTCTTTTTCTTTTATTTGGTTGGTATGTTTTAGACATATGGAAAATATATAACATTATAGGGTATAATGCAATCCTTATTGTGGTGTAAAAATATCCACATATTATTAACAGGTTAATCCAGGTTTTTAATTATTGGTCATTCTGAAAACAGAGTATAATACGCACTATGAATACAAAAGAACTTTGGGATAAAAGCTTGGCTGAAATTGAATTAAGTATCTCAAAAGCTAACTTCACAACTTGGTTTAAAAATACTTCTATTGTTAAAGAGGAGGGGGGTACCCTTTATCTAGGTGTTCCTAATGAGTTTGTAAAAGATTGGCTTTATAATAAATTCCATAGACTTATATTAAAAACTTTAATTAGTAATAATGACGGCATAAGGAGTATAGAGTACATAATATCAAAACAAGATTCTACTAATAAAAACAGTGACTTAGAATCAGCTAAACAAGTCGTGCAGATAAATAAAGAACTTCCTTTAAACGATTTATATTTAAATAAAGAAGATAACCTAAATCCAAAATATACTTTTAACTCGTTTGTGGTTGGTCCTTTTAATGAACTTGCTTATGCTGTAGCACAAGCAATAATAAATAACCCTGGTCAAAACTATAATCCGTTTTTTATTTATGGAGGCACGGGACTTGGTAAAACACATATAATACAAGCAATTGGTAATACTTTAAAAACAAAATACCCTACTAAGAAAATTTACTATGTTAGTTTAGAAAAGTTCGCTATTGACTATATAAACTCAATACAAAACAAGAACCCTAATTCGTTCAAGGAAAAATACAGGAAGTACGATGTAATTATAATGGATGATATCCAATTTATATCTGGAAAAGACAAAACCCAAGAGGAGTTGTTTCATTTATTTAATACCTTATATGAAAACAATAAACAAATCATATTTTCTTCAGATAAACACCCAAATTTTATACAGGGTTTAGAAGATAGACTTCAATCCAGGTTTGCTTCTGGTATGACTGTTCAAATAATTGAGCCAGACTATGAGTCTAGGATTGCAATAATTAAAGCAAAATTTGAATCAACAAATTGCATTGTAAACCCTGATGTTATTGAGTATTTAGCTGAGTCATTAGAAGGGAATATTAGGGAGCTTGAGGGAAGTTTAAATACTGTAGTATGTCAGTCGCAACTAAAAAACAAGGCTTTATCTTTATCTGAAGTAAAAACTCTTATAAAAAATAATATAAAACCTAAAAAAACGGTTGCAATAAAAGATATTGTGCGTATTATTGCAGATCAGTATGGTATAGCAGAAGAGATTATATATGAAAAAACAAGAAGAAAGGAGATAGTGAGAGCAAGACAGGTTGCTATGTACATATTAAGAGAAGATTTTAATATTTCTTACCCACTAATAGGACAAAAGATGGGTGGTAGAGATCATACAACAGTAATCCACTCTCATTTAAAAATAAAAGATGATTTAAAAACAGATCCTTCTTTATTACAAGAAATAGAAAAAATTAGGATTATGTTTAAATAATAAGTCTGTGGATAATGTGTTTTTAAGTTTGTGATGTTTTGTGGAAAAGTTAAGTTAATTTTTAAAAGGTGTCTTTATTAACAAATTACTTGGTTTTAAGAAATATAAAAAAATAAAAAATGCTTTATAAAATATACATTATAAAAATAATCCACATATCCACATAGATAGTATTAGTAATAAAGTATTAATAGATAATAATAGAAAACAATATGAAACTAGAGTGTTCAATAAATAAAATAAAGGCCGGATTAATTCTTGCAGAAAAAATAACTGGTAAAAACTTAACACTACCAGTTCTGAACTCTATTCTTTTAGTTGTAAATAATAAAACACTAAAAATAAGAGCAACTAATTTAAGTTTAGGGATTGAAATAATTATACCAACCAAAACAGAGGAAGAAGGTGTTTTAGCTATCCGTGGAGATATTCTCTCCTCTCTTTTTTCACAACTAAACACTGAAGGAAATGTTGTACTTGAGTCTATCAACAACAATTTATCTTTAAAAACAAAACACAACACAGTAATTTTAAAGAGCGTTCCTTATGAAGATTTCCCAACTATACCAGTGATAGACGGAGAAAGCTTTATTATACAATCTAAAAAATTTATAGAGGGATTAAAAGCTGTTTATTACAGTTCTTCTGTGTCTGAAATAAAACCAGAAATTGGTAGTGTTTACATATACCCAGAAGATGACCTGCTGGTTTTTGTAGCTACAGATTCTTTTCGTTTAGCAGAAAAAAAAGTAAAAATAAAACAAAAAGTAGGTTTTAGTGGTTTATTAATACCACTAAAAAACGCCATAGAAATAATAAGGGTTTTTGAAGGAAAAGAAGAAGATTTAAAAATAACAATTCAAAAAAACCAAATTTCTTTTTTTATGGAGGGTATATATCTAACTTCTAGAATTGTAGATGGTAACTTCCCAGACTATAAACAAATTATCCCAAAAAATTCAAATACCGAAGCTGTTGTTTTAAAACAAGATTTTATTTCTTCTTTAAAAATATCCAATATTTTTTCAGATAAGTTTAACCAAATAACACTTAAAGTTAATCCAACTGAAAAATTTTTTGAAATTGAATCAAACAACATAGATATAGGTGAGAACACTACATTACTATCCGGAGCTTTGTCTGGGGAAAATGTTTCTGCAAATTTCAACTACAAGTATATACTAGACTGCTTCCAATCAATCACATCTGATAGTATTAATCTCCAACTCAATGGTAAAAATAAACCAATGATAATTAAACCGGTTGGGGACGCTTCCTTTATGTACCTAGTTATGCCTATGAATAAATAAGATGGATTACTCTCAAATAAATACTTTTTTAGAGAAGTTTAAACTAACCCTTTTTAAAAAAGAAGATCTCTATAAAGACATTATAGACTCAGTTTTTGATAGTATAGGTGTAAAATTAGATGTAAAAGATATTAAAATCATACATAATGAAATAAAAATAAAAACCTCACCAATCATTAAGAATGAAATTTTAATACACAGAGATAATATTTTAAAAATTTTATTAGAAAAACAACCCAAAAACCGACTCACTAATATTAGTTAGAAGAAGTCTTAAAGTAGCTTACTGTTTCAGCGCTACCTCCGACTATATCATAACCCACTGCCTTTATTATATTATCATTTTGTATGTTCCCTATATCAGACGGGTTGAATGATGTGCTAAATGGATAGTTTTTTAAAGATGTGACGTATGTATTGTTTATAAAAATATCAACTTTTCTTAACACATTCTTATTTTTTGGATTTACCATTATATAAATTAATTCATTTTTCTTATATATATTATTAGTTAAACCTAATATTTCAATCTCAAGTTTTGAAGATTGGGTATGAACATTATCATAAACAACAGGTTTGTTTTTATCTGTAATTATTTGGTATTTAGATTGGTTTGCATTCCACCACTTTAAAACCCCATACTCCCAATTCCTAAACAAAAAGTCCTTTTCTGGGCTTGTTGGTCTTTCGCCTAAAGGATCTTTTTTATTTATCCAATAAAGAATCGTATGAACGTTCGTTATAGACTGCTCTTTTTTTGTTTCTGTTGGAGTATATTCTGTAGCTAGTCCTCCAGATATTGTATCAATAGAAAAAGTCTCTCCACCTTGCCAAAAACCCCTAAGTATTGGAGGTGTTTTAGGATCAATTGGGTCTGGTTTCTCAAAAGATTCAATAGGTAATTTTTTTAAGGCTTCACTTATTACATCATTCCATATAGGTCCAGCAAGGGCAGCACCACCTTTTTTCATTGGAGTGTTGTCATTATTACCTACCCAGACACCTACAACTACTGAAGGCGTATAACCTATCGTCCAAGCATCCTTATTATTGTTAGTGGTACCTGTTTTTACTGCAACCTCTCTTCCTGGCACAACTAAACTAGAATTTGCTCCAAATGTGGGCGTCCTCGACTTATTGTCAGAAAGTATATCAGCCAAAATTCTTGCTATATTTGAATCTAAAACCTGATAAGACCTATCTTCGTATTTCTCCAATTCTTTCCCTGAACCATCAGTTACAGATAAAACAGCCTGATAAGGATTCCTAATGCCGTTATTTGCAAATACACTATAAGCTGAAGTCATATCAAGAAGTGTTGTTTCTCCTCCTCCAATAACAAGAGAAAGCCCATAACGGGTTGGGTCATTCAAAGTAGTTATACCTAAATCGTGTGCCATCTTTAGCGCATCTGGTACTCCTACTAAGTAAAGCAATTTAACTGCTACAACGTTTATGGATTGAGCTAAAGCATCTCTTAATGTCATCGGTCCACGGAAACTATTGTCGTAGTTATCAGGCATATAGCAATCAGCGTTCTTATGCCCAGGTAAAGGAGAGCCATTTGGGTCACAAGAAGAATTGAATTCAGTTTTTACATCAAATAAAGTTGTGTTTTCCGTATATCCTTTTTTAAATGCCTCAGCGTATACTATAGGCTTAAAAGACGATCCAGGTTGACGAGAAGCTGTGGTAACATTAAAATTGCCGTCAACATCTTTATCAAAATAATCTCTTGATCCAACCATCGATAATATTTGTCCTGTTTTTGGGTCAATTGCAACAATTGCAGTATTTTTACCATTCCAACTCTTTTCGTTTTCTTTAGCTCTTGCAAGAGCAATATCTTCAGCTTTTGCTTGAAGATCATAATCAAGAGTTGTAGTTACATTTAACCCACCGGACTCTAATGCGTCAATTCCATATTTTTTTTCTAAATAATCTTTTATGAAGAAAACAAAATGCGGAGCTGCAATGTGCATAGGTTGAGCCGGAAGAAAAGTAACTTTCTCTGATAAAGCTTCTTGGTAGTCTTTTTCGTTTATAAACTTCAAATCGAGCATCCTTTTCAAGACAAGATTTTTTCTGCTCTCTAATTCAGATTTATACTTACCATAAGGTGAATAACGCGTCGGTGCATTTGGTATTGCAGCTAAATATGCTGACTCGGTTAATGTTAGGTCTTTAGGTTTTTTACCAAAAAAAGCTTTAGTTGCTTCTTCGATACCATAAATATTACCTCCATAAGGTGCTTCGTTTAAATATAAAGTTAAAATATCCTCTTTACTCATTAACTTCTCTACTTTTATAGCCAAGATCCATTCTTTTATTTTTCTAGCTATAGTCCTGTCTTTGGTTAAAAGTGTATTTTTTATAAGTTGTTGAGTTATAGTTGACCCACCCTGTATTTTTTTACCAGTTAATTTAGTCCAAATAGTTGTCCTTATAATAGAGCTTATTCTAACACCTTTATGTTGGTAAAATTCTGAGTCCTCAATAGCAACCACAGCATTCTTAATATTTGTTCCTATATCTTCGTAGGGGATAATTGTCCTTTTTATATCTTGGTGGACATCATATAAAAGTATTTTACCTGTCCGGTCATATATTTTTGTGGAGCTTTGAACCTTCCTTTCATTAAAAGATTTGAAATCTGGGAGTTTTAACATACTAACCCAAACAATTAAAATCCCAACCAATACCATCCCAACCCCTAACCCACCTAATAGCCAGTTTTTTAAATGTTTCTTTTTAAAATACCCCCCTAAGTTTTTCATATCTTATTATCATAACACAACTTTATGCTCATACGGACAAAGACTTATTTATATGATAAAATACCCCTATGACTAATGGAAACATAGACGATTTACTTACAAGATCAATATCTGCCATATACCCTTCAAAAGAGTTTTTAGCTTCAAAAATTGTAAAAGGACAAAAGTTGATTATTTATTTAGGAATAGATCCAACTGGCCCAACACTCCATTTGGGTCATGCTATAGCCATAAAAAAGCTAGCAGAGTTTCAAAAAGCAGGGCATAAAATAATTCTATTAATGGGAGATTTTACAGCTATGATTGGTGATCCTACTGATAAGTCTTCTGCAAGAGTTCAGTTGACTCATAAACAAGTCCTAAATAATCTAAAGAATTATAAAAAACAAGCAAGTAATTTAATATCTTTTTCTGGTAAGAATGCTGCCGAGTTTAAATTTAATTCTAAATGGCTTGGAAAAATGAAATTCTCAGATGTTTTAAATCTAGCTTCAAATATGACAGTTCAACAAATGCTTGAGCGTGATATGTTTGAAAAACGGGTAGCAGAAGGGAAACCGATATATATACATGAATTTATGTACCCATTAATGCAAGGTTACGATTCTGTAGCTATGGATGTTGATGGAGAAATTGGAGGTAATGATCAAACCTTCAATATGTTGACAGGGCGTGATTTAATGAAAACTCTAAAAAATAAAGAAAAGTTCGTAATAACCGTAAAATTATTAGAAGACAATACTGGTAAAAAAATGGGGAAGACGGAAGGTAATATGGTTTCTTTGTCGGACAATCCTTCCGAAATGTATGGAAAAATTATGAGTTGGAATGACTCTCTAATAATACCAGCGTTTGAACTTTGCACTAATCTATCTATGAGTGAAATAGAACAAATTGCAACTGATTTGGCTTCAAACAAATCAAACCCAAGAGATTTAAAAATGAAGCTCGCCTACTCAATTACCAGTATTTACTATGGAGACAAGAAATCTAAACAAGCTGAAGAAGATTTTTCTAGTACTTTTCAGAAAAATGAAATCCCTACAAATATAGAAAGCATATCCGTAGAAAAAGATTCCCAATTAGTTGATATACTTTTATCTAATAAATTAGTTTCTTCAAAAAGTGAATTTAGAAGGCTCGTTGATGAAAAAGCAATAACAAATATGGATACAAATCAGAAAGTTTCTTCACACACTGAGATTGCACATAGTGGAGTGTATAGAATAGGGAAGAAGAGGTTTTGTAAAATAAAAAACTACTCGCCAGAGTAGTCTTTTATTTTAATACATGGAACCATCTAATCCTGCAAAATCTTCTTCTGGTTCTTCACCCCCTTCTTCTATTCCTAGTAAATCATCATCTACTGGCTCGTCTAAATCATTATCTAAATCAAGATCTAGTTCTACCTCTTCTTCACCCCCCACTTTAAATTCGTCGTCACTATAACTCATACTTTATTCCGCATCTTTGCGGTAAGAAATTATACTAATGCATTATTTGTATCAAAATATTATTTCCTTTGCAACAGATAAAAACCTGTGGAAAACTATTAGTTGTGCCTAATGTTTTTTTCACAAGCAAGACAAGTAATTCCAATAGCAATCGCATCTAACTCGTCGTCTGATTTTGTCTTTTTCTCTATATTTATGAGCTTGGGAACCATGCTAATAACCATGTTTTTATCGGCTTTTCCGTAGCCAGTTACCGCTACTTTTATTTGTGGTGGAGTATACTCAAATATATCCAAACCATTATGTGACGCACAGTAAATAATAACTCCTCGGGCTTCTGCAACTCCCATAGCTGTTTTTTGGTTTGTTGTAAAATACAATTTTTCAATAGCCAAAGCTTTTGGTTTATATTTTTTTATTAAACCTTCAATCTCAGCTCCTATTAAAGATAGACGCGCATGGAACTCTAATGTTTTTTTTGTTTTAAAACAATCTGAATATATTAAACTATGTTTAGCACTATTACTTTTTTCAATGACTGCTATTCCAACTCTTTCAAATCCTGGATCAATCGCAAGTATTTTCATATTTATTTATTTGGGAAATCATATCCTAGATGCTCATAACCTTTTTCTGTAACAGTTCGTCCACGAGTTGTACGCTCTAGAAGACCGAGTTGTATTAAGTAGGGCTCAACAACTTCTTCTATTGTTGCTTCCTCTTCACTAGTTGCAGCAGCAATAGTTTTGAGTCCTACAGGTCCACCACCAAATTTATTTATTATAATTTCCAGAATTCTTCTATCAGATGATGAAAGTCCAAGCTCGTCTATCTCAAGCAAAGCCAAAGCTTTTTTTACAGCGTCTTTTGAAAGTGGAAGTTTGTGTACTTGAGCATAGTCACGACAACGTTTTAAGAAATAATTTGCAGTACGTGGAGTAAAACGAGCACGCTTTGCAATCTCATCCAAGCCTTCGTCTGACATCTCAACCCCTAGAATCTCTGAAGACCTTTTTAGTATTTTCTTAATTTCTTCGTGATTATAAAACTCAAGTCTAAACACTCCGCCAGAGAAACGTGAACGAAGCGGTGAAGAAAGAAGAGCAATACGAGTAGTAGCTGCTATTAATGTAAAAGGAGGGAGCTCGAGTTGTATAGTACGAGCAGATGGCCCCTTACCAATGATTATATCAAGAACACCACTCTCCATAGCAGGGTATAGAACTTCTTCAACCATCTTATTTAGTCTATGGATTTCATCAATAAACACGATATCCCCAGGAGAGAGATTTGTAAGTATAGAAGCAAGGTCACCCACTTTCTCAATAGCAGGGCCTGAAGTAATTTTTATCTGTCGCCCTGTCTCTTTGGCTATCAAGTGAGCAAGTGTTGTCTTGCCGAGCCCTGGAGGGCCATAAAATAGTATGTGTTCTGCTGGATGCGCTCTTTCTTCAGCTGCTTTAAGCAGGATTCTAAGGTTTTCCTTGATATTTTCTTGACCAATATAGTCATTCCAAACACTAGGCCTTAGTGTTTGGTCTAAAAACCCCTCATCTTTTGTTATCTTTTCTTCTTTTGGCATGACTTGACATTAACTCTTAGGTATGCTATACTCTTTCCAGAAATTAATATATTTTGATTATATCATTTTTAATGTAATTTTAACGAAGAAGACATAAATCTCTAAGCAATCGGCCCCGTGCTCTATGTATGTGCGTAGGACGTCCTGGTTTCTATTTATATTTACTGGGTCTATCCTGTAAGCATACGTTACTTTATTTACGCATGTTTTTAAAGGATTGTTTAGAGATTTATGTTTTTTTATTTTGTGTATTAAAAATGCCCGGAGACCAACTGTCCCGGGCGGTTTTTTATACAAGATTGCTACGCTCTGTTATTATAGCGGCAATGAATTCCATAAGTTTTGGAGCAGCCCTCTTCATTATTTTTTTTACCTCCTCATGAGTTATTGGCTTTCCAATACCAGCAGCAGCATTTGCTACAACCCCAATGCCTATATTGTTGATGTTTTCAAAACCGGAGGTCAGACTTATTTGCTTCAAAGACAATACTTCCGGAAGCATAGACATCCCCACTCCAGCTATTCCATTACTACTCAGTCTTTTAATTTGCGCTGGTGTTTCAAACATCGGCCCAACATGCCATTGAAGAGTGCCTTTTGTTGAATGTTTGTTCACTGTTTTTAGGCTTATGGTGTTGTTATACAAACCAGAGCAATCAAAAAACATAGGCCCAAACTTAGAGCCATCACTTCCCGTAAACAATCCACGGGGAATTAGTTCTGATCCATCGTGGTCTGTTACAAAAATCAGACTACCCGGGGTGCTTGGATTTATTCCACCGACAGCAGAGGTATGATAAAAGTTTTCAACCCCGGCGAGAGCTAAAGCTCTAGGTATACGCACCACTTCTTTTAGGTCGTCACTATCTTTTTCAATTTCATAAAGATGTTTCCTTCCGCAAACCACAACCAGTTTTTCTTTTGAAGAATTTTCTTCAACCAAAAACATTTTTAATTTATGGCTGTCTGCGGTAAAACTGGGTAAGTCAGCAAATGGTAAACCGTTCAACTTTAGTTCACCAAGTATTGAAAAGGATTCGGAATTTTCAACAGCTTCTCCCAAACCACTTCCCAAAATAATTACTGATTTAGGCATAATACCTAATATTGATTTGATTTCTCTTGAAAACCCGTTTGCTAAATTGGCAGTTCTGCCTGTGAAATTAGTATTCATGGTAGTTGTTTTAAATTGTTTACAAAGAAGAAAAAGACGAAATTGCCTTCATTTAACCACAATAAAACACCTTTCACAAGGTGTTTTATTGAAGAATGTATTTAGGTTAATCAGCGTAGAAATCAACCACCTCACCGACTTCTTCAAAAGAAGTTATACCTTTTAGGATTTTTACTATTCCATCCTCTTTCATATCAAGAGTTCCTTGGTGTGAAGCCACTTCTTTTATCTCTCTTTCGCTCGGGTTTTTAGGAATTATTGCTTCAATTGCTGCATCGTTGTGAATTGCTTCAAATACTCCCATACGTCCTTTGAATCCAGTTTTATTACACTCCTCACAACCAACTGGTTCATATAATTTATATGGAGCATTCATATCTATACCATAACTGGTAAAGTCTTTCCCACAAGCTTTTGCATTCTCTGCAACTTTTTTAATTATCTTTGCTTCTTCTTCACTTACAACTTTTTCTTTTTTACAAACTTGGCAAAGTTTCCTCACAAGTCTTTGAGCTATCGAAAGAGAAAGAGCTGAGACTAATATTTTTGGGTTTACTTCAAGGTCAATTAAACGCGGGATCACTCCTGCCGCGTTGTTTGTGTGAAGTGTTGAAAAAACAAGGTGACCAGTAAGTGCAGACTCAACGGCAATTTTTGCCGTCTCACTGTCACGGATTTCTCCCACCATTATCACATCTGGGTCCTGACGAAGAGCTGAACGTAAACCCTCGAGGAATGTATAACCCTTTTCTTCATCTGTTTGAGTTTGAGTTATTCCCGGCAAGTGGTATTCAATAGGATCTTCGATCGTAATAATTTTTATTTCTTCTGAATATATTTTTTGCAAGAATGAGTATAGAGTTGTTGTTTTACCCGATCCAGTCGGCCCAGTTATGAGCACCATGCCATTTGGTTTTTTAATTTCTTTCATAAAGATATCAAAAAGGTTTGCTTCAATTCCCATATCTTCTAGTTTTACCCGGATAGATTTAGGATTAAGTATACGCATCACGATAGATTCACCATACGCTCCTGGCATTGTTGAAACACGGAAGCTAATTTCATCTTCGCCAAGGAAAATACTAAAACGTCCATCTTGAGCGATAGAAGAGTTGGTGAGTTTAAGTCCAGATAGAAGTTTAATGCGAGAATTTATAAATTTATGCACAGCGTGGGGTATTTCAATAACCTCGTGAAGTACTCCGTCTAAACGAAAACGTAAATGCACGTTACCTTCTTCTGGTTCAAAGTGTAAGTCCGATACATTTATAGCGATTGCTCCAGCCAGAGCTATTTCGAGAATCCTTGAAGTCATGTGCTGTTTGTCTTTTTCAGTTTCTTCAATGGCTTTCTTGATATCATCCATATTTTTAATACCAGCCATGATTTCTTTTAGTGCGTCACCAGTGAGTGACATAGATCCAGCAGTTGAGCCAGATGCGTAAGATATCTCTTTGTATCTTTCCCAAGCTTTTTTTAGACTAGCAAGAGAAGCCATATAAAAATGGGGGATAAAACTACGACTCTCAAAGTATTCCTTCATTTTTTCCAATTTTTCTGGTTGAGGAGAACGAATCGCTACATGGATATCCTTACCTACAAGTTTAAAAGGGGCAACTTCTTCTGTCACAGCCTCTTTTTCTTCAATTGACCTGAGAGCATCGTTGTCTATAGGCATCCCGGCAAGATTTATAGGGGATACTCCGTATCTTGCTTCAGCAAGTGCTTGGACTAAGTCTTCCTCTTCTTGTTTTCTTAGGTCATTAAGCTCCTTTTCTTCTTTATCCTCGTCAAATTGGATCGTCATAATAGCCTTATTATATAGTATATATTCGTATAATAGATACTTGACATTTGTGCCGAAGTATGCTAACATATATCCAGATGGGTAATTTCTAGTTGTTACATTTGATCCTCAGTTTTATTGAGGCTTAATTGTAACAACTAAAAACAACCCAAACAAAATGAAGTACATTGTAATCAGTTTGTTTGTAGCCCTGTTTGGGTTGCAGCAAACAAAAGCCCAAGACAAGATTTCTATCGGTGAAGTCAGATATGATGGCTTTCATAATATAACTAAAGGTGCCATGTGGTCCAAAAGACCCGAGGCAAAAAAAGTTTATTATGGTGAGACTCCTTCTGGCATCACTGTTTATGAAATTGATCAGGATTACCTGGCCAGATTTGTAGACGGTGAACATAATAATTTGGATAGAAATTACATCATATTCCCGAAAGGGCAGAGGGTGTATAAAAAAGGGAATTCAGTTTATGCCTCAATTTGCGGCAATGAATTTGAATACTTTAAACCTTTAATCCAGATTAAATTCATCCCTACAACTCCAATTGTGCCTGCTTGCGAAAACCATTACCTGGTGAAGATTTACCGGGTAACTGATGAAAATGGAAAACTTTTGATGGAGGATTCAGTCGTTATTGACGGATTCATATCAAAAGACTGCAAAAACTTTGCGGACACAACCCTTTTCACTGAAATATGGAAAAAGCAAACAGGACCTTCTGCTCCTAATGACGAAATGCCCGGCGAAACACCTGCAAAAGTAAAAGATGTACCTGTTACTAATAATGAGACAAACAATTATTACTATACAACCAACATCTACAACAGTTCACCTCAACGTGGTGGACCAAGACAAGCAGGGGTTTATCGTCAGCAATCCAGAATGGTGTGGATCCAATGGAATGGACGCGGAGCAATTCGCCCCAATACACAGCAATTCAATCCCCGCTACGACCCAGGTGGTCTTGGTGGAGGTGGAACTCGTTGGGATCCCCCAGGCAACGGTGGTCGTGGTAACCGGTTTGACCCAGCTGGTATCGGAGGCTAAAAACATTATGGGTTAGTATCTGTAAGTGGGTGGGAGTAAGTGTTGCACAAGCAGCAGGATGGAACCAATATCCTGGTGATTGTTTTGCGATAAATATCGGGAACTACAGCACTGGCCAAGGTATAAACCCTGGTTCTTGTTGGAACCTGACAAATGTTTCAGCTACTGCTGGACAAGTTATTAACGTTAAAGTTTTCTACGACAACACAAATGGTGTCGCAGCAAACAATACAAATATAAGTCTCACTAAGTCACCTACAAGCGGTGCGAGTACAAACTTCTCTTTTTCAGGGAATTTGACTTCAAGTGCTGGGAACCTACCATTCAGTCAAGTAACTGCAAACATCTCATCTTCTGAGACTTTGACCTTCAGTCAGGCTAGATGGTATCAGAATGGATCAGGTACGCCTGTATCATTCTCTGGTGGACAAACTGGAGCTGAAGCCTTCACTGGAGGGCTCTCTCTAGGAACAATCCCAAACAATGATTGGGGAGCAATAGTGTTCTCATTCAACATCAGTAATAATGGTGGTGGGGGCGGTTCAAACTGTACAATTTCATCAAACCTTCAAGCTAGTCCAACTTCTATTAACCAAGGTAGTTCTTCAACTCTATCTTGGAACACAAACGGTTGTTCTTCAGTCACTGTAAATGGCCCAAACTTCAACAGTTCAAGTCAAAACGGTCCTGCAACTGTAACTCCTAATAATATAGGTAATAATACATATACTCTAATCGCTACAGGTTCTAATGGACAACAAATAACTCAAACTGCAACTGTCTATGTAAATAATAACAACCAAAATAATTGTAATATTACATCAAGTCTATCAGCTAGTCCTACTTCAATAAGTCAGGGTAATTCTTCAACTCTATATTGGAATACTAATGGTTGTACTTCAGTAAATATCTCTGGCCCAAACTTCAACAGTTCAAGTTATAATGGTCCTGCAACAATTTATCCTCCAAACAATGGTTCAAACACATATACACTTACTGCTTATGGTACAAACGGTCAGGCTCAAACTCAAACTGCAACTGTCTATGTAAACAATAATAACCAAAATAATTGTTACATCACTGAATTTACAGCTAATGGTTACTCTACTACCACAGTTCAATCAGGAGGTTCAGTAAATCTATACTGGAGAACAAACGGTTGTACATCAGCGACAATCTCTGGTCCAAACTTCTATACTAATGGTTTAAGTGGTAATCAGTACATATATCCAACAAATTCAGGAACATATACACTTAGTGCTTATGGAAATACTGGGGGCACTCAAACTCAAACAGTATATATAAGTGTTGGTGGTTATCAGACTGGTTATTGTACAATACAGAGTTTCTATGCAAGTCCTACATCTGTAACATCTGGTCAGCCTGTAACCCTAACTTGGACAACAAATAATTGTACTTCAGTAAGTATTTCAGGAGTTGGAAGCAATCTTCCATACTCATATAGTCAGGTTGTTTACCCGACAACTACAACGACTTACTACTTAAACGCTTATGGTAATAATGGAAACCCAAGTCAATCAGTTTCAGTTGGTGTGACAGGTGGACCAATAATTTACAACAATGCTTGTGCTGTTACTACGGTTGCAACAAACATCGGTCAAACATCAGCGACCCTAAACGGTGTTGTAACAAGTGGAAGCGGTGTATCATACTTTGAATATGGTACAACAGTTGGCCTTGGTTCAACTACACCATCAATAAATTCAAGTGGTAATGTGGTATCTGTAATAAGTGGCCTTGCTCCGAATACTTTCTACTACTACAGACTAGTTTCTAATTGTGGAGGATCGCTATCATACGGTAGAACAGATGTGTTCCGAACTCTTGGAACAACTGTGATAAATAATCCAGTTAGACCGATAATAGTTCAAGGTACAACAGTTGTAGGCACATCTTCACCAATCATGCTTAAGATTGAAAATCGTTATCAGACAATTAGTGTTGGTGATATCGTAGACTACACTGTAACTTACAAAAACATTGGTAAAGTAGTTCTTACTAACCCAGTTGTTCAAGTAGTTATCCCACGTGGAATCACACTAGTTAGATCTTCAGCAGGTACATATTCAACAGATACAAATACTCTAACTGTACCAATCCAAGACCTACAACCAAATGAGGAAGGTGTAATATACTTACAAGGACATGTTGATTCTATATCTTCATACTTATCACAAGTTGTTACTACTGCGATCCTTGTTTACACAAATCCAAACAAAGCACAAGAAAATGCGATTGCCTATGTGTTAAATGATCCAAGAGAAATAATTGTAAACAACGTAAACAATAATCTTGGAGCAGCAGCCTTCTTCCTAGGGTTCTTCCCAACAACATTACTCGGATGGTTACTACTTATACTATTGATCCTACTTATAATTCTAGTCACTCGCAGATACTACCGAAGATCAACAGTACATGTATCTGGTCCGAATGGTGCAACAACCACAACAACACATTATTAATTAATTGCCTTGCCTATGCTAAAACACTCTGATTAAAGTCAGGGTGTTTTATGTTAGGATGTATTTATGGAAGTTCATATTAAACTTGCAGATATAAACAAAGTCGCTAAAAATATAATACAAAAGGCGACAAAACTAAAAAACAAACAAGCTACAGTTATCGCCCTACGAGGGGACCTTGGAAGTGGAAAGACAACCCTTACACAAGAGATAGCCAAAATATTAGGAATTAAAGATAATCTAATTTCACCAACTTTTGTAATTATGAAAAACTATGAGTTAAAAAATAAGAAGTTTGAGAAATTAACCCACATAGATGCATATAGATTAGAAAAAGATAGCGAACTGTTGAAATTGGGATGGAGCGAAATAATTAGCAAATCCAAAAATTTAATTATACTGGAGTGGCCAGAAAAAGTTCCTGGATGTGTACCTAAAAACACTATCTTTGTAGATCTCTATCACAAAGACGATCAAACAAGAACTATAAAGCTTTAGATTGATTTTTAAGAAATGTGTGGTAGTATTGAGCCTAAGTCTCTTTGCAATTTTGCAATTACTTATTAAATAAACCTTTTATGTATACACACTTTATAAAAAAGTGGTTACTTATAGGGTTTATCCTATATGTAATACCGCTCAGTCTTAGTTTTTTGTTATTTAGATTTGTCTCTTGGATAATTCATCCTGAGTACAGCATAGAAAATGCTATATACGCTTACGCTATATTTGTAGGATTAATTGTTTTTTCAATTATCACAGGCTTAATTGCTGCAAAGATAGGCGTAGAACGAAAGTCATGGGTTAAATTCTCCTTTGCAGTTTTGTCGACCTTACTGTCGTCGCCAGTTGTTGTTTTAGCTATAATTGTGATTCTATACATACTTTTTCAAAATTGGTTTGTAAAGAAATTTATTTCTAAAAAAGCACAACAACTGATACAAAATTCTGCTTTTGGTTGCACTCTGACTTCTATTTTGTCAGCAATGTTAATGTTTTCAAACCTTTTATTTGTTGTCGAAGTTGGGAATGTTAGAACGGCCAGGGATGTGAATAAAGCTACTATGGCTATAACCCACTTAGGTTCCGGTGACTATTTTATTGCTGCAACTTTAGGATTATTCAAAAATTGGCGTGTAATGATAGGTGCTAATTTATGGAAGTATCCGTTGCTGAATTTCTTTTTTGATATTGTTGGCGTACCTATACCCAGGGAAGATGGTGCTCACAAACAAAGGGTAGAGGCCATAAATATCTCAAAAGAGTTCTTGTATCGCAATCAAAAAGCAGTTTTAGGAGTTTTTCCTCAAGGTACAAGGGAAAGATCTCCTCATAACGGAATTAAAAACTTGCGAATCGGTGCATTTGTTGTTGCTTGCGAGTTAGGAGTTCCCTTAATCCCTATAGTTATAGTGGGGACGAATAAATGGAGGAAACCAGGAGAACAGGACACGAAATCACACAACAAAAAAGGTAAGAAAAATATCATAAAGGGTGCTATTAATTTTGCAAAACAATATTACACAACAGGAATTAATCCAACAATTGTTAAAGTTGTTTATTGCAATCCTATATCCCCGATTGGTAAAACTCCAGATGAATTAAAAGAGGAAACCGAAAGGGTTATGAATGAAACATACATTCGTCATACAACCCCAAGAAGATTGAGGCGTAAAATGCGCCAACAAAATGGAGCCTAACAGCTCCTTTTTTTATACCCAAAAGTGCTATAATCGACTCATGGCAAAGGCTCAAAAATCTCAAAAAAGGCTTATTTTACTTGATACTCACGCAATCATTCACCGTGCTTATCACGCGCTACCCGAATTTTCAAATTCCAAAGGTGAACCTACTGGGGCTATTTATGGGCTAACCACCATGCTTTTTAAAATAATTACTGAACTGAAACCGGATTATATTGTAGCTTGTTATGACTTACCAAAGAAAACATTTCGTCACGAAGCATACGATGGTTATAAATCTGGTCGCGCAAAGACAGACGATGCTCTCATTGCTCAGATAATCAGATCTCGAGATTTTTTTAAAGCCTTTTCTATACCAATGTACGAATCAGAAGGTTTTGAAGCGGATGATTTGCTCGGCACAATTGCAGGAAAAATAAAAAACAAGGTTGATATTATTATTGCATCTGGAGATATGGACACACTACAATTGGTAGACGATGAAGTAGTTCGTGTCTATACTCTAAAGAAAGGAATCAACGATACTATTCTATATGACGAAAATAAAGTCAAAGAACGATTTGGATTTTTGCCAAAATTTTTACCAGACTATAAAGGGCTTCGCGGAGACCCATCGGACAATATTATAGGAATCAAGGGTATTGGAGAAAAAACAGCAACTACTATTATCTCCAAATACGGTTTACTTGAGGATTTTTATAAAAAACTAAAAAAAGGAGATAAAGAAATTGAAAAAATTGGTTTAACAGATAGAATTATAAATTTACTAAAAGAAGGGGAAGAAGAAGCAATCTTTTCTAAAACTTTAGCAACCATACGATGCGATGCCCCGATAGATTTTAAATTACCTGAAAAATCTTGGAAAGAAAGTATAGACGTTGAAAAAGTATCTGAATTTTTTCGGGATATGGAATTCAAGAGTCTGCAAAATCGTTTCCTCGGCATTGTAAATGGTGGAGAAATACAGAAACAAGAGAAAGGAACTCTGAAACAAAAAGAAGTTGAAATTGTAACACTATCTAATGAAGAACAAGAAAAAATTGATAGAGCAAAAATTGCCTTCTGGTTATTAAATTCCGAAAGAAATGATCCAGATTTTGAAGACGTAGTAAATTATAAAGGAAGCAAGTCTTTTGATGAGGCTTTTAAAAAACTAGAAGAGGATATAGAAAAAGAGAATTTATCCTATGTTTATAAGGAGATTGAGGTTCCATTAATTCCAATCATAAAGAATATGGAAATCCTCGGAATCAAAGTAGACATAGATTACTTAAAAAAGATATCAAAAGAGTACCATACTGAGCTAACCAAGCTGGAGAAGAGTATTTGGAAAATGGCTGGCCGAGAGTTTAATATAAACTCACCCAAACAATTAGGAGAAATACTTTTTGATGAACTAAAAATCCAAGATATGGGTGAAGGATCCTCCAAAAGAAAAATGAAAAAAACTGCAGGAGGAGCGCGATCTACTCGGGAAAGTGAACTTGAGAAGCTGAAAGGCGAACATCCAGTAATTGATGAGATACTAAAATACAGGGAATTGCAGAAATTACTATCTACTTATATAGACACTATACCTAGTTATGTTTCATCTGATGGTAGGCTCCACGCACACTTCATACAAGCGGGTACTACAACTGGACGCTTTTCTTCTAGTAATCCAAACCTACAAAATATACCAATCAAATCTGAAAAGGGTAAAAATATCCGCCGAGCATTCATCGCAGAGAAGGGATACGTACTTGCGTCTTTTGATTATTCTCAGATAGAACTTCGGATTGCAGCTCTAATGTCTCAGGACCCATACTTTATACAAGTTTTCAAAGAGGGAAAAGATATTCATGCGGCAGTTGCTATGAAAGTCTTTGGAGTAGAAGAAAATAATGTAACTCACGATATGCGTCGTAGAGCAAAAATAATAAACTTTGGAATGCTTTACGGAATGGGAGTAAATGCACTCCGTCAAAATATTGGAACAGATAGAAAAGAAGCGCAAGCTTTTTATGATAACTATTTTGCACAATTTCCAAGCATTGTAGAGTATTTAGATGGAATTAAAAAATTTGCGAAAGATCACGGGTATACTGAGACGCTCTTTGGAAGAAAGAGATATTTCCCTGGAATGAGATCACCAATACCATTTATAAAAGCTATGGCTGAGCGTATGGCCATCAATGCTCCTATTCAAGGAACTGCAACCGCTGATGTGATTAAAATTGGTATGAAAAAAGCCAACGACGATCTAAAAAGCGCAGGCATCCTAGAAGATACCAGGTTACTACTCCAAGTTCATGACGAACTAGTATATGAGATAAAAGAAAATAAAGTAGCTCAAGCTATGGAAATAATAGAGAAAGCCATGAAAAATGCGATTCCAAGTGAATTCCTGGCTAATTTGGAGCCTGTACCGCTTGAGGTTTCTTCTAGTTTTGGTAAAACATGGGGTGAATTAAAGGAGTAGCGTAAATATAGCTTTAAGTGGTAGGATTATATATATGGAAGAAAATCTAAAAACCGAAAAAGAAGAAAGCTCAATAGGCGATGGTATCGTTCATCTAGTGCTTTCCCATTCTTATACTGTTTTTTTACTAGCAGTTATTTTAGGGGTTATTTTTGATATATTGATACCAACTAGTTACTTCGGTAACTACATATTTCAATATGTAGGGGTAACACTTATTGTTCTAGGTTCGCTTCTTATATATTGGGCACAAAAAACAACTAATTGTACAAAGAAAGAAGAATTAGAAAAAGGCATAGTAATTAGAGACTTTGCTCGTGGTCCATATAAATATAGTCGCAATCCTACACACATAGGACTAACTGTTATGGCGCTAGGTTTTGGATTTACTATCAATTCTGTATTTTCAGTGGCGTTTGTTATTGTTGCTTTCTTAATTACTAAAGTAGTTTTTATAAAAAAAGAAGAAGCTATTCTAGAAAAAAGATACGGGGAGGATTATTGTAATTATAAGAAAAAAGTTTGCACTTGGATATGATTCATATATTTTTGGGTAACGATACAAAAAAGAAAAGTGTCCAAGTAAAGAAAATAGTAAAAGATAGAGAATTTGTAAAGTTTCCAACGAAGGAAATATCCAGAGAGTTAATATTAAACCAGGCTGAAAGCCAGAGTCTTTTTGGTGAAGCCCCAATCTTTGTATTTGAAAATATTTTAACTGAACAAAACATTACTCTTACAAAAGAAGATCTAGAAACATTAAAAGACTCCAAAAACTCATTTATCTTTCTAGAAGATAAGTTGACGTCAGTAGATCAAAAAAAATATATAAAATATGCAAATATTGAATCTTTCGAAGAAAAAATAGCAAAATCAATTCCCAAGATAAATTTATTTAACATTGCCGATAGTTTTGCAAAGAGAGACAAAATTACCACTTGGGTTCTTTATACAGAAGCATTAGATAGTACAGAACCAGAAGCTATTTCTGGAATACTTTTTTGGAAGATCAAATCAATGATATTAAATGGAACTAAAAACTTTTCAAATGAAGAGCTAAAAGATCAATCAAGTAAAATTGTTTCAATATACCACTTAGCCCATAGGGGAGAGCTTGATCTTAAAATTGGTCTTGAGCAATTTATACTATCATCATTAAACAAATAAAAAAGCCCTAGGAGTCAAACCTCGAATACTATTTCGAGAACTAACTCCTAGGGCTTTAGCCTTTAGATAAAGAACATCTGCGTCCACTAATTATTAACGCAATTATATATTTTGTATAACCTTTCCCTTTATTTTACCCATAAATCTTTGGGAGTAGATCGGAAGGTTGTACGAATTTCAAACTTGCTTATATTATACACCCAAAAACATCTACGGGCAATATATTTGTGGATAACTCGATAATCTACTACCTTTTATTGATTTTATGCCTAATATATGGTATTTTTGGAGAATCCTCTCGTAGCTCAGTTGGTAGAGCAGCTCCCTTTTAAGGAGATGGTCGTAGGTTCGATTCCTACCGAGAGGACAATGAAAGGATCTAAAAATTCAATTCTAATCCTACCTAACATTAGGTCGGCTATAAACATTGGGGCAATATTTCGCACAGCAGACGCTGTTGGGGTATCTAAGATATATCTGACAGGGTATTCACCACGACCAACAGACAAGTTTGGTAGAGTGCAAAAGGATATTGCAAAAAGTGCTCTAGGAGCGGAAACATGGATCCCTTGGGAGTATCAAAAGACTACAGTACCGTTAATCAGAAAATTAAAGAAAGAAGGATTCAAAATAATTGCTATTGAACAGGCAAAAAAAGCGATCGATTATAAAAAGATAAAAATCACTACAAAAACTTGTTTTATTGTCGGCCCTGAAGTAGAAGGGCTCGATAAAAAAATACTCAACGAGTGCGACCAAGTAGCATATATCCCAATGCTCGGTAAGAAAGAGTCTCTAAATGTTTCTGTTGCAACAGGAGTTGCTCTATTTCAAATTCTAAAAATATAATTATTTCTGACATTTAGAGCAGAATACTGTCGTACGACTATTTATTAAGATTTTTTGCAGGGGTTTTTTACAATTAGGGCAGTTCTTTCCAGCCCTACCGTATACTTTATGTTCTCTCGCATAGTTTCCTTTTGATTCATCGATAAGTCGATAAGTTGCCACAGATGACCCACCAGCTTTGATTGCTCTCTTCATTACACTTACAATAACGCTATGTAATTTCTCTATTTCCTTCGGTTTTAAATTTGAGGCTATACGACGTGGATCAATTTTCGATTCAAACAAACTTTCGTCTGTATAAATATTCCCCACACCTGTGACAACTTCTTGGTTCATCAGCACTGTTTTTATTTTACTTTTTTTATTTCTTAACGAATCAATAAAATATTTTACAGTAAAATCTTTTTCTAACGGCTCTTTACCTAAATGTTTAAAGTGATTTTTTCTCTCAAGGTCTTTAATATTAGGGTAGTAAAGAAGATATCCAAACATACGAGTATCGTTATAGTATAGAATTCCCTTTTCTAGTGTAAATATTACGTGGGAGTGCTTATTAGGTAAAGTTTTTTCAGATATTTCTATAGGATGCCCTCCTACTACACTTTTTTTGGTAGTTGAACTTTTGTAAACAAATTGGCCAGTCATTTTTAAGTGAGCTAGAATGATTTTCCCATGACTTAGTTTAAATATTAGATTTTTTGCTCTACGTTCTACTGCAATAAATCGTTCTCCGGTTGCACCATTTATAAATTCACTCACCTTTTTCTTAGAAGCAGTACGAATAGTCCCGTTACCTGAAACTAATTTAGGTTTTTTAACTTCAACCCCTACTATTTTTTGTTCAAGGATATATTTTTCTAGCCCCCTACGCAAATTTTCTACTTCAGGTAACTCAGGCATATACTATTTGTTCCCAAGTATTTTTAGTGCCTCTTTAATACGAGCGTTTGTACCCTCGATACTACTTGGAATTTGTTTTAATACATCACGAGCTTCATTTTGCGAGTAACCAAGTGTTTTTAGTGCTTCAATGATATCACTCTCACCTCGAAGAGTACTTGGTGTCCCGTCTTTGTCTTTGTGGGCATAAAGTTTGTCTCGAAGTTCAATAACTATTTTTTCTGCTGTTTTCTTACCTATACCTGAGACTTTATTTAGATAACTAGTATCACCAGTTGCTATAGCTTTTTTTAGTATATCTATCGTTGCAACACCTAGGATAGAAAGAGCAGATTTTGGTCCAATTCCTGAAACATCTAGAAGAAGTTCAAAAAATGACATACCTTCTATGGTAGGGAATCCATAAAGATCTATGGAATTCTCTCTGACAGCAGTATAAATCCACAAAGATACTTCAAAATCTGGCTCAAATTCACTATTGGTATCGGTTGTTATAAAAACCTTATAACCAACTCCACTTACATCAACAACTATGAATTTTTCTGTTTTATGGATAATAGTCCCTTTTATATGAGAAATCATAAGCCCATTATACTTTGATTTGCTATATTTGGTAAGCCGTTTACATTTTAGGGGTTTTCTGTTAGTATTCATGTATTCACATTTCCCCGTGTCTCGGTGAAGCGAATACCAATAATTAATACGAATATTATGCCAATTACAAAATCAGCAAAAAAAGCATTACGAGGATCCTTGGTTAAAAAAGCAGCCAACGACCGTAATAAAAAAATCGTAAAAGAAGCCATTAAAGGCATTGAAAAGCTTGTCAAAGAAAAGAAGAAAGATGAAGCAAAGAAACTTCTTCCAAAAGCTTACAGTGCGATAGATAAAGCAGCAAAGAAGGGGGTTTTTAAGAAAAACAACGCTTCTCGCAAAAAAGCTAGATTATCAAAAATCACAAAATAACAAAATCCTCCGAGAAAATCGGGGGATTTTGTTATTTAGGATAGCATGGGTATAATAAGAATATGAGCGAAGAAACAAAAGAATTACTATTTTTCTACGGACTTGAATGCCCGCATTGTCTTCGCATGGAAAAATTGGTAAACAAACTTATTAAAGAGGGAATTGCTATAAAAAAACTAGAGATTTGGCACAATGAAGAAAATAATAAGTTAATGGAAAAACTAGATTGCGAATCTGAGCCTTGCGGCGGAGTGCCATTTTTCTTGAACCAAGCAACTGGTAAAACTGTTTGTGGGGAGGTTGATTATAAAGAACTTAAAAACTGGGCTGAAGGTAAGTAAACACTGCTTGCGAATAAGTGTTTTATGGTGTAGATTGAGAGCGTATTATGGTCCCGTCGTTCAATGGATAGGACGCAACTTTGCGGAAGTTGCGATGTAGGTTCGATTCCTACCGGGATCACACACAGTTAGTTTAAGTATTAGTATAATAATCTTATGAAATTTAAAAGCCCGGAGCTTAGTAATAAAGGATTAGATAGTTATAAATCTCGAGTTGAGAGAGGTTTAAAACCCATCATATCTTGTATTATTGATGAACAAAACATAGATAAACAAACGGAGAAAACTTTAGATTATATCGAAAAGAATGGCCTTTTTGTTAATTATGGAGGGGATATTAATTTTTTTAAAAATAACAAACTTAAAAATGCGGGCGAAACCACTTACGTCATTTCTGAATCAAACGATAAACCAAAGTATTCGAAAAGATTTTGGAACTGCACAGGTATAGTGGTAGTTGGAGAAAACCCTATAGATGGTAACCAAGTGTCATTTATGAGTCACCAAGATCCTTGGGAATTTCTCTATGATAGTAAAGAAAAATTTATTTTAGACTTAAAGCAGTCTATTAGTAATTTGAAAGGAATTTCCAAGAAGAATTCCATTGACGTTGCTATTTTTGGTGGGAAAGATGGCAATTATGAATACGAGAAATCTATTAAATTACTAAATGAAATTATAAGTAAAGAATTAAAAATTGAACCCAATATAGTTACTGGGCCATCTATAGATAAATCTCACCCAACAAGAGTGTATTTTGATACACAAAACCGCAGATTGTATTTATTAAGAGGATTTCAAACTAATCATAAAGCAAACGAGAATTACTTCTCCGGACAGTTTGAAGAGAAAAGTAATGATTGGAGATAATATATATAGTAGCTTCTAAAGAATCCTATTATAACCCAATTTTTTCTGCGAAAGCCATAGAAGCTGATTCTTTTATTTCAGCTTTTTGTATTACTTTGGAGAGTTCTACTTTTACTCCTTCTATTACGGATGTTGGGAGGGGGATAGCATAAACTGGTAAAAAGTACTTTGATGTTTCTATTAACAATTTTCCATATGGATCACCTTTTATGATATTGAATCCTTTTATATTTTTCCATTCATACTTATCTTTACCTACCATTAACCCTTCAGTCTTTATAGCAAAATTCATTTGCCCAGGTTCTCTGATAGTAAACATTATAAGGCTTGCTCCAGCAACTAGTACAAATATAGCAAAAACTAAATTTCCAAACCAAATAGAAGCTATAGCTATTGCAAGGGCAATAAGTCCTATTGTCCAAAGAAAATCCGGAGTGCGTTTTTTGTGATTGTATTCAGGAGCTTCCCATTCGAGAGTCTCTAAGATTATTTCGTCCATACGAATTATTATAGCAATCCCATACAAAAAAGACTACCGAAGGGCAGTCTTTTTTGAGAGAAATTTAATTTAAGCTTTTAAAGCTAACATCAAATCTGCGCGAGCCTTATCTGTAGCTTGTTTGAATGTTGTTTCAGCAGCCTTGATAGCTTCGTCTCGTGTTTTCTTTAGTGCAGCCAATCCTGAACTTATTTCCGCACTCTTACGAGCTTCTTGTAGAACTTTCTTCGCATCACTTACTGATTTATTGAAAGTATCTTTTACAACTTTACTATCAACTTTGTTGTTGCAATCAGTTTGAGCTTTTGAAAGTGCTGCATCAACGCTTGCTTTGAAGGCAGCTATTGCAGTGTTTATAGTTCCAGAGTGTGTTGTCATAGCTGCTGTTAAGCCATCACGATATGTTTTTACAGCTCCATCTACAGCTGTACGTCTAGCAGTAACAGCATTTTGGATAGCAGTTTTGTAAGCTTCTACAGCTGCTTTTTGAACATCAGTTTTAGCTCTTAACCCCATCTTCTCCCAATTCTTTAATCTTTTACTATCTACCTCACCTCTGTTTAACGCTCTTTTTGCGTCTACTTCACCCTGTCTCTTGGTCATCTTATCTCCGCGCTCAGATTCATTTCTCTGTCTTTTTTCCTCCATTTCTTTTATCTTCTCAGCATATCTATCTTGAACAGAAGATATCCTAGTACAGAAGTCACCTTCTTTTTTACCAGGTGCCATTGCAGATTTACCATTTTCTTCAGCGAAAGTAAGTACAGGGAGCATACTGAAAACTACCAATGTACTCGCTATAATTTTCTTAAAATTAAATTTCATTTTGAATTGTGTTTAGATCATCGATAAATGGATCATCGAAAGAAGTTATCGAACTTTGTTCGTCATAGTCTACACTCTCTTCGTTTATCAAGGCATCCTTTTCCACTAGATCAACAAGAATTAAATTTGTTCTCGTCACACTTCGTGGTGATAGAGAGAATGCTCCAATAACAAGTAGTACAACTAAACTAGGAACAAGTATTAACTTTTTCGATTTCCAAATATCAAAGATCGCGACTAATTTATTAATTATAATGTTCGACGTTGCCGTCTGTTTATTATAACGCATAGATGCCTCGTCTGTGACATTTTCCTCTATTTTCCTCAAAACGTACATTAAAGATGCACGACTAGGGGATTCGCTTGCCTTTAGTGTCTTTCTTATATTATTTTCAAATTCTTGTTGGTCCATTTTATTTTTTATACATTTCACGCAATTTTTTTATTGCTCGACTATGGAGTTGTCTTATTGCATCCTCTTGTTTTCCTATCATCTCTGATATTTCTTTATAAGTCATATCGTTCATATAGTAGAGTATTATGATTTCTTGTTGATCAGGGGATAGTTTTAAAATATAATTTCTCATCTCTTCTTTCATCTCCCTATCTTTCGACAAGTCTTCCCCAGAATCTTTACTCAAAGAAAAGTTATATACAATTTCGTCTGAAACGATTTCCTTCTTACTATTCTTTCTGAAATGATCAATAAGCGTATTTCTTGCAACCGTGAAGAAGAAAGAAATGGGGGATGTGTGTAGAGTATTCCAGGAAGGTATATGTTTCCATATTTTCATAAAAACGACCTGGGTCATATCCTCAGCTTCAGCTCGGTCTTTTATTCTGGTTAGAATGTACCTAAATAAAGGCGTATAGTAATTTCTATAGACCTCCTCAAAAGCCTCACTACTACCTTCTTTTGCTTGCAAAATAAGACGTTTTAGGTTTTCTTGGTTGTCGTTTTCCTCTCTCATATATAACGTCCATTATACCCTTTTTGTGATTCCATCCAAAAATTAGATTTTTCTTGAGTCATATGCCCAATGGAGTAATGCTTGCCTTTGGCGAGGTCTACAGAAAATATCGCAAGTCCTACAGTTCTTCCTTATTTGACCAACATGTCTTCTTATAGCCTGCCATCTTTTTATTTGCCTCTCGTCATCTCTTCCTCTTCTGCCCATATAGTAACGACAATACCATTCGAACCATCCTCTAGGATCGTCTTTATGTATCCAACCCTTTTTCTGCCAAACACCAAGAGGCTGACTTGCGTGCACTTTAAAGTAGTTTAACTTCTCATCTGGTCCTTTTTTTGATAACTTTGCATTCTTGAACCATTCTTTTGGGAATTCTTTTGTATATGTATTATCGACATAAAAGCCGTCAAATATTCCAAGCGCAAGCATTTGTTTTGGAGTTAAGTCAGGTTTAAAATCTTTACTAAAGTTTTTCCCAATCTGTTCAGTTAGATAATATACGTAGTTTTTCTGAATTCCATTATTTACGACAATCTTCTTTTTCATATTTTCTTATTTTACCAAGAATACAAAATTTATGCTCTACACTTTTGTTTTTATCATAAAAGTAATAAAATGTAGTTATGAAAAAAATATACTATTTGTTTCTATCGATTTTACTAATACCTAGCTCCGTATTTGCCCACGTTAAATGGTTTGTAGATACTGAAGAAGTTATTACAAGTTCTCACGGCGCAACACCCTTCTATTCTTGGGGTAGCAAAGAAGTCCTGGTATGGGGAGGAATAATTCTAATCACTGTATTTATATTTAGTCTTATCGATAAATATGCTAAAAGTCCAAAATGGCTCCTATCTTTTGGGTTAAATCATGAGAGGTCAATTAATCGGGTTTCTCAGATTGTACTCGGAGTATTTTTAGTAACAGTTAGTTTTATATGGAAGATAATTTTAGTTCCCAACATACCTGTCGAGAGTACGTTTACTAATATACTACAAATATTCCAAGTACTAATAGGCGTAATGTACATCTTCAATATAAAGCCAAGACTTGCTTCTATATTTCTTTTAGTATTTTGTTTTGGAATTTTGTGGAAGCAAGGACTTGTAGCTTTACTTGAAAATGCCTTACTTATATCTTTGGCAACCTATTTTCTTATTGTGAATTCAAGTGACACTTCGATTTTCTCAAGATTTAAAAAACACGCAGTTGAAATAGTACGAATTGGTACCGGCGTATCCCTGATAACTCTTGCTTTTACAGAGAAGCTTATATATCCAGAGCTCAGCCTGGATTTCCTAGCTGTTCACAACTGGAATTTTATGGAGCCATTATTCCCATGGTTTACTGACAAGCTATTTGTCCTTAGTACTGGTTTTGCTGAGATGATATTTGGAATATTATTTATATTTGGGTATATAACTAGAGTAACAACTGTATTAATAGCAATATTCTTTGCTTGCTCTGTGGTAACAATGCTTACTCAATTTGGTAAGTGGGAAGTAGAAGACCTACAAGTTTACTCTGCTGCTGTACTATTTATATTTTATGGTCATGGTAAGACCAAATTCTTTCACTTCATGTGGCCGAATTCTAAGCTTCAAAAATCTATACTAAAAATATAGATATAAATAAAACACTTATGAAAATATCCGAGGTACACAATCAACGCATTGCAAATATAGTCTTCGCCTCAGTTTATCCTGCTTATATATTAAAAGTAGAGAAAAAAGGCAGAACAAAAGAAGACTTAGATAAAGTGATAAAATGGTTAACAGGCTTTGATAAAAAGAAGTTAAAAGATTTAATTAAAGAAAAAGTAAATCTCGAGATATTTTTTAAAAGAGCAAAATTAAACCCAAACGCACACCTAATTACAGGAACAATATGTGGCTATCGTATCGAAGAAATTGAAAATCCATTAACGAAAAAAGTTAGGTATCTGGATAAGTTGGTTGATGAGTTAGCAAAAGGAAAGTCCTTGGACAAAATACTAAGAAAATAAATTACGTGAAAAATATCGCAAAAACTATTTTTGAATATAATAAAGCTCAAGCGACAGATTTAAGAAAAATCTGTGATTTTTTAAAACTTAGTATTGATAAAAATTTAAAGAAAAACGAATCTAAAATTTGGCATGGCAGCCCTGTGTGGTTTATAGACGGGAATCCTGTTGTTTCGTATTCTGTTCGTAAGGATGGTAGAGTCTCGCTTATGTTTTTCAGTGGTCAGAGTTTTGAAGAGAAAGATTTAAAACCAGAAGGGAAGTTTAAGGCTGCGGAAATATTTTATACGGATGTAAAAGAAATTAAGGTGACACATTTGAAAAAATGGTTAAAGAAGGCGATAGAGATACAATGGGACTATAAAAATATAGTAAAGATGAAGGGTAAACTAAAAAGAATCTAAGCAAAGCAAAATACACGATAATTTGTGTATTTTTGTGTTATGCGGTATTCATTGTACAAAATTCGAACCTTTTTTGAAAGCAATCCTGACGAGGAAATCTGAAACAATGCGGACGAAGTTTTGCGGAAACTATTTTCTGGGGAAAGGATTCCGCAAAACTTCGGCTGATTCCTTTTTTCTGAATTCGGATGTCGCGAGCGGAGGAGGAGGGGTCTGGGGAGGAATCCTCCGCTTGCTCCTCTTTTTGTTTTGGCGAAATTCGGGCGGGCAAAATAAAACTACTTAAAAATTCATTTACAAAATTGTATCTTCAACAATCTGCCCGTCGCGTACAAAAATCAACCTCTGTGCCATTCTTGCAAATTCCTCTTCATGCGTAACCATAATAATTGTTTGCCCTTCTTGATGTAGTCGAAGGAGAACTGACATTAGGTCATGGGACCTCTCAGTGTCTAGGCTCGCTGTTGGCTCATCCGCAAAAAGAATTTTTGGTTTTCTTACTATTGCTCGAATTACACTTACGCGCTGTTGTTCTCCGCCAGAAAGTTGACTTG
>JBGAUR010000040.1:0-5507 GCA_044228545.1 Minisyncoccia bacterium
ATTGTCATTGCTATAAAACAAAAGCACGAACTCATACCCTTTTTTTAGAGCCAGTTTTATCACCGATTCATTTTCTGAGTCGAGCGCTAGAGACTTTCCGTATTTTGAGGTGAATGAGTATCCCTTCGTAATCTCGTCTTCTGCTCGAATTTTCATTTTAAAAACCATAAGGCAAGCATCCAACATCTTAAAAATTACATCACAACGTTCAACGTCTTCCTTAAGGCTACGCTTAAGACCATCTACAATTCTATGAAGTCCGAAATCGTAAACATCATCATCTGGATTCGGCAAGTATACATCTGCAAAATTATCGTCAAGAATTACGAACTTCATCATACGTTCGAGAGCCTCGTAATCTTTATCGCTTATATGATGGGTACTATATAAAAAGCTTAGTACGAGTTTAGCCGCACAAAGATTTCGATCCTCAATGTGATGATGGTCAAATTGGCCGAGACCAGTATCGACATGAATAATGTCAGGATTAATATCTGGTTGAAGATTGTCGAGCGTTGTCCCTGCGGGAACAAATTTTAGTTCTGCGTCAATCCATTGTGGTAGATATTTTTTTATTAACCATACACTAGCAGCGGCATCAAGATCAACAGAGATGTGAGTTACAATTGTTTTCATATTATTTATTTGTCATTCCCGATTCGACCTGCCTACCGGCAGTCAGATCGAGAATCCATGGATCCCCGATTTCGAGAGGATGACTATTGTAGTTGTTTAATCAGTTCATCGAATGTTAACAGTTTAGATTCTTTTTCGGCGCGACCTTTATACTCGATCTTATCTCCGGTCTTTTTTGACACGATTATGCGATGAGGAATTCCTATAAGATCTGCGTCCGCAAATTTTTCTCCCGCTCGCTTTTCAATCCTATCATCAAATAGGACTTGTATTTCGCCATGCCTGCCGGAAGGCAGATATTTCGTATTTAGCATTTTGTATACTTCTTCAGCTCTATTCTTGATATTTTCGTCCTGCAAGTCGAGTCCGACTAAATGCATTTTAAAAGGAGCAACTGACTCAGGCCAGATAATTCCTTTATCGTCGAAGTGTTTTTCTACAATTATTCCCATAACTCTTGAGACACCGATTCCATAGCATCCCATAATCGGATGCTGTCTGGTGCCATCCTTTGCAGTGAAAGTTACGTCGAAATCCTTTGAGTATTTTTGCCCTAGATCAAATACATTTCCGGCCTCAGATGCTCGTGCTTTTTTAAGCTGAGTCTTTTTACATGAAGGACACGACTCCCCTTCCTTGGCTTTCGCAATCTCAACATTTACGCAGAAGTCGCAGTCATCGCAGTAAAGAATATCATCCTCTCCGGCATCAGTTAGGACCATAAACTCATATGAAATTTTTTGAGTAAAACTCCCACCCGAAGCCTCGGTAACCTTAGCCGTTAGTCCGAGTTTTGTAAAGATCTTCAAATATATTTCCTTTGCCTTTTGATAATACTGATCAAAGTCTTCTTGAGATTCATGAAAGCTGTAGAGATCCTTCATCAAAAACTCAATTCCTCGTAAAATTCCAGATTTTGAGCGAAGTTCGTCTCGGTACTTCCAGTGAATTTGATAGGCGGCCATTGGTAAATCTTTGTATGTCTGAATTCGAGATTTTGCAAGTGGTGTGACAACCTCCTCTTCGCTTTGTCCAAGAGCATAGTCTTTGTCTGTTCGTGAGCTGACCTTAAAGAGCACATCGATGTTTTCCCAACCTTGTGTTTGCTTCCAGTTTGCGCTTGGATGAAGTACCGGCATCAGAATTTCATTTGCTCCCAACTCGTTCATGCCATCTCGAACAATCTGTTCGATATTACGAAGAACTCGAAGTCCTAAAGGAAGATATGTGTAAACTCCCGCCATCAATTGCTCAACAAAACCAGCTTGAGAAAGAAGTTTATGATTGATTGTTGTTGCATCTTTCGGCGCTTCGTTTAGAGTTTTACCAAAAAGTTTCGAGTATCGCATGAATTCATTATAGCTTACTTTGAGTGCTTAAAGCCAAGTTTATCTAATACGATGCCCATGGATTCATTTGGTCCTGTCTTGTAAGTATCGACCACGACATCAAAGAATTTAGGGTCCCAAAAATCATGGTTTCCGTACAGTCTCTGCCAAGTTGGGATGTTCTCCTCTTCTCTATTTCGCATCCAATCCTTCGCTTGATCGACGGTAATCTTTTCCCTATTAACCACTCGATCCACGCGAACCGCATACTCAGAACAGACTACGAGTACCTTTAAAACATTAGACATATCTTTAGCTAAATAACCAGCCAACCATGCTTCATAGATTATGTTCTTTTCTTCTTTTAGCATCTTTTCTGTCATCGCTTCAATGCTTCTTTCGTGTTCATCTGTTCGTGACGCAGCTCCTGATTCGTTGTCATTTCTGCCTTCTTTACGGTCAAACTCTCTTTGAATAGATCCCGCGTTAAGATACTTCCAGTCAAGTGCCGATCTTAGATTCTTTGCTAAAGTTGTTGTTCCTACAGCAATTTTTCCAGAGACTACAATAGCGGTGTATTTGGGATGAGAAAACATAGTGTAATTTTTAGTTTAAAGTTTTTAATTTATAATCAATTTTTATGAATTAATTTTAAAATATTTCAAACTTAACCTTTATTTAAAATTTCGAATATTAAATTACTTAATTAGTTTAATTATGTCATGAATGGTAATTGCAGCTGCCAGAAACAAAAGAGTTCCCATTCCGACCATGTTAACGTAACGCTCCACGTTTTTATTAATTCGGCGCTTAGTTACCCATTCATAGAGAATGAACATTAATCTTCCTCCGTCAAGAGCTGGAAACGGAAGAATATTTATTACAGCTAAGTTCAATGAGAGTAGTGCCATCAGTTCTAATACGGCGTTCTGTCCAAACTTAATGGCCTGACCAGTATACTGAGCTATTCCGATTGGTCCTGCAACATCAACTTGAGCTTTCTTCATTGTGAAAAAATTAAACGCAGTTTTTCCTAACTCAATTACAATTGTTTTAGTAATTGTGAATGAGTGAATAAGACCATAAAATGGAGCCTGATACCAACTATATTTTTTATCTTCATACGATGTTATAAGTAATCCTAATGGTCCCTCTCCCGCTGGTGGAGAGAGACGAGGTATTATCATTAAATTCTTTTCTTTTCCCTGCGATTTAATTGTAAAAATAACTCGTTTACCGGCAAATTTTCTACTGTAGTATGTAAGATCTTCAGTCGATCTAAGTTGAAACATTTTTGCACCGACAGTTATACGAGTAAGCTGATCGCCAGGCTGAAGATTGACTAGTTCTGCGGGTGAATTTTTGGTAGTCTTTTCGACAAGAACTTTATCTGTGGGCGTAGGAACTCCCTGTGTAAATAAGTATGAAATAAGAATCCAGGCAAGAATAAAATTTCCAAGAACTCCAGCTACAATAACAAAAGCTTTTTGCGCGGGAGTCTTGTTAATAAAGGCGCGCTTCATTAGTTTTTGATCCACTTTCTTCTTCGAGCCTGAACCAACCTCGTGATACTCCTCGCCAAAAAGTTTAACGAAGCCTCCTATAGGTAACAAATTAATGCTGTAGAGTGTCTCGCCTTTTTTAACCCCCCAAACTCTTGGTGGAAAGCCAAAGCCAAACTCTTCAACCCGAATACCATTTTTTTTTGCTGCAAGGAAATGTCCTAGCTCATGGATGAGAACGAGGATTGCCAGAATTATTATGAATACTAATATGTACATATGCTTATAATTTCTAAGTACTCTAATTGCTATAATTCCTACCTGCCGGCAGGCAGGTCTAAACAAAAACCAAATCCCATTTAGAACTTGGTTCCTTGAGATTAAATTAGGTCAATTAGATTAATTAGAAATTAGGTAAATTTATATCTCACGTATTTCTTTCTCTTTCGAATCTTTTATAGCGTCAACTTCATCCATAATATCAGATGACGCGGTATCGATGTCTTTTTCCAGTCTAAATTTTGCATCTTCAGTAATGGTTTTCTGTTCAAACTGTGCTTTTATCTTTCGACGATTTTCGTCTCTTTGTCCTCTTATTGATACTCTTTTCTCCTCTACAAACTGACCACAAATCTTAATAAATTTTTCTCTCTGTTCTTGAGATAACGGAGGAATCTTAACAAGTATTCGAGTCCCTTGAGAGGCAGGAGTGAGACCCATCGCAGATGATAGAATTCCCTTTTCGATATCTCCTACGGTCGTGGCATCATACGGAGCTATAACAAGCGTTTGTGGCCCCTCTGTGGAAATGCTAGCAATCTCCTTAAGCTTTAGAGTCGTTGTGCCGTTGTAGGTGGTTATTTGGAGATTTTCGACTAGTGCAGGGGTAGCTCTACCCGTTCTGATAGATTTTAGCTCTTCTTTGAGCGCAGCTATTGTCTTTTGAGCGGACTGCTTGAACTGTGTGACTATGTCCATATCACATTATAACGTTCACTCGTTTAGTTTCCAGCGTAGAATTCGGGAGATTTTTATATTTTCACCAAACTTAAGTACGGCTTCCTTCAAAAGATCATCAATTGTCTTTGAGGAATCACGAATATATTCCTGTTTCAAGAGTTCTTCAGGATTCTTTGGATTAAATGAAGCTATCTGCATTGCAATTTCACGGCCAAAGGTTTTAAAGTCATCGTTTCCTGAGACAAAATCGGTCTCACAGAGTAGTTCGACGAGTCCTGCTGTTTTGCCGTCATGGTGTAGATAACTATAGATTCCTCCTTGTGAAGTAGATCGACCTGCTACTTTCGTTACCTTCTCAGCTCCCCACTCCTGTAACTTCTTTTTGGCCTTTGCTATGTCGTTATTCGTTTCTTCAAGCGCTTTTTTAATCAAGGAAAATGAAACTTCGGTCTCATCTCTTAGTTGTTTTAGTTTTTTTATATCGGCAGATGGCATGGCAGTATTTAGTATAGCTAATTTAGCTCTTAGCGTAAGGAGCTAATAGGTCATTCAATAGAAACTCAATTGACTTTGGCGAGTCATCATTTGCAACTACTGGATATGTGACTGTGTCTGGATCTGTATTTGTATCGGTAATTGCAACAACAGGTATTTTTGATTTTGCTGCTTCTACAACCGCGTTATTTTCTTTTTTACAGTCAATGATGAAAAGCGCATCTGGATGTTTTGCTAATGTGCTAATTCCTCCATAGAATTTCTCAAGTTTGGCTACATGCTTTTTAAGTTTCACGACTTCATGCTTTGCAAGAGATCCCCAATCTCCCTGAGCTTCTGCAGCTTTTAGATCATTAAGTTTTTTGATGTTCTTAGCAAGTGTTTCAAAGTTGGTCAAAAGACCTGGTAGCCATTTAGCGGTAATGAATGAAAGCGAGTGGGCTTTGCAATAATCTGCAACGACTTGATTGGCAACTTTTTTTGTAGCAACAACGAGCAGTACTTTATTCTCTTCCTTAAGTTGTTTAATGAATTCTCTAGCTTTTTGGAGTTGTGGAACTGTCTGAGTAAGGTCAATAATAGATAC
>JBGAUR010000040.1:5517-5778 GCA_044228545.1 Minisyncoccia bacterium
TTCGGTACACATATTTACGTGCACGAGGATGGAGTCTATTTTTTTTGTGGCCAAGATGAAGCTCGGCTTCAAACAATGTTTCGACCAGTTTTAAATCTTGTGCAGCTGTTGACATCCAGTGATTATATCAAAATTTATAGCTAATATGCAACCCATCTACAGGTATTTATTGTTTAAGTAGGAGTTCTTTGAGGAATATCCGTAGTTCTGGGCCAACCTCTGGATGTTCAAGTGCCAACTCAACCGAGGTTTTCATATATT
>JBGAUR010000041.1:0-5737 GCA_044228545.1 Minisyncoccia bacterium
AATCCTAATATTTCTCTTTGTGAGCTATGGTATAAACTTAAAATTAATAAAGGTTATACCAGACATCCTGCTTCTCTTTACCGCTTTTTAAGAAAGATGGGTTGGTATAAAAATATCAATATTAAAAATAAAAACCAGCAAAGAACTAAAAATTAAAAAGGGGGCAAAAGGTATTTCGGTTTTTAATCCTACCTTTTTACGAGAAAAAGCCATTATAAGTAGTCCAATGATTGAACCTATCCAGAAAGATAATATTAGTGCTGAAAGACCCATATAAAGCCCGAGCATCCAACCAAGACCAAGGATAAGTTTTGAATCCCCTAGACCCATCCATTTACCTTTTGACAACCACCATATAAGTGCAAAAGGTAAAGCAAGCAGTGGACCTACAGCAACATCTATTAGCGTTGGCTTTACAAACAAAGCACCGATTCCAGTTTGATTTACAAAGATAGACAAGAAAGAAATTAATGAAAAAATGTAAACCAACTTATCTGGGATAATTTTATGTCTAAAATCGTAAACTGAAATAACTATTAAAATAGAAAAAAGGAAAGCAAATAAACTTACTAAGAAAATGTAAGAAATTTGAGATATGTATAGTACTGGAAAGAAATAGTGAGCAATAGATACAAAGACTATTCCTGTTATAAATTCTACGATTGGGTACTGATGAGATATGGAGCTTGCGCAAGATCTACAGCGACCAGATTGGATCATAAATGAAAATACGGGAATCAACTCATACCATCTCAAAGTGTGGTTACAGGTCATACAAATAGAACGACCTTTTGCTATAGACTTACCAGTTCCAAATCTATATATAACAACATTTAAAAAGCTTCCAATAATTGTTCCAAGAAGGAATATAAAAAAGAAAACAAGAAATGACATTAGTATATTATATCATCTACAAATTAAAAGACCATAAATAAAAAGGCGCCAAAGGCGCCTTTTTATTTAGCACAGTAATTAAATTAACGAGCATCCATCAAAGCACATGTAGAGTCAGCAACTACCACGTTTCCGATTGTAGTGATATTGATCTTTGAAGATGCACCACTACTATCCACACACCAGTAGTCACCTGCTGTGCCAGTACCTGCAAGTGATGCAGCTACAGCGTAAGCACTTGTAGTACCTCCACATCTAATTGTTGTACCACTAGGCATACCATCTAAGTATTGTCTTACAGTTGTATCTGCTGTGTAATTAGTTGCAGTAGAAGCACAGTTCACGTTACCAGGAACAACTGTACCGTAAGAATTGTTTGTGTTACTATAGTAAACTTCCATACCAGCACGAAGACCCGATAGTTGAGCTTGAACCTTAGCATCGTTTGCTTTTGTTCTAGCGCTTGATAGAGAAGCGAGAACTACTGAAGCAAGAATACCAATGATTGCAATAACAACCAAAAGTTCGATAAGCGTAAAACCTTTTTGTTTATTCATACTAAAATTTAATTCTATTAATTTTGTCTTCTTTAAAAGACGCGACCTTATTTTTAATAGCTTTATTATATCATATATAAAGCTAAAAAGTGTAAAGAGTACGCTACTGTGGATATCTTTTAGTTAATGCCACCGGCAACGTTGTAGATAGGCATAAGGACAGATGCCAATAGTAACCCTACTCCAAGACCGAGCGCTACTATCATCAATGGCTCAATCAGACTCACCAGAGTATCAACTGCATCATTTACTTCTCGGCTATAAAATCTACCTAGAGTCTTTAAGATATTCCCAAGTGAACCAGTCTCCTCTCCAACCTTTACCATTCCAGACATAATAGAAGGGATTTCCGGATGCCTAGATAAAGCATCAGAGAAAGATCCTCCGCCTTTTACTTGCTCAGCTACTTCTTTTAATATCTTTTCGTAAACACGATTACCTAAAACCTGACTAGTTAGTTCTATCGCTCTTATTATTGGAATACCAGATGAGAGCATTGTATCCATATTGTCTGAAATTCTTGATAGATATAATTTAGTATAAATATTCTTGAAAACTGGCATAGATATTTTCAGTCTATCCAAGTAGTTTTTTCCAGACTCTGATCTACTAAGTTTTATAATATAAGCGATGAAAGCCACTAGAGCAATCAATAAGAAGATACCATATCTGACAAGTAAATCACTCATACCTAGAACTATCTTGGTAGAAAAAGGAATTTCTTGACCAGACTCTTTGATGATTACAGCAAGGCGAGGAACAATAAATACGAACATCATAGTCATCACTATAATGAAAACAGAAATAACGAAACCTGGGTAGATAAGAGCATTTTTAGTCTTTGAAGTAAGCTGATACTGGCGATCAAGATATTCTGCTAGATATGAGAAGGTTTGGGTTAGTTTTCCAGACTCTTCTCCAGCTTTGACCATGTTCACATAAAAATCTGAAAACGCTTCAGGGTGTTTAGCTAGAGCTTCAGAGATTGAAAGTCCTGATGAAATATCATCTGATACATTGGTCAGAACTTTAACTAGAGCTTTATTTTCAGTATTAGTTGCAAGTAAGTTAAAAGCTTTTAGAGCTGAAACTTGTGCTTCGAAAAGAGTTGAGATCTGTCGTGACATAATCACAACGTCTTTCATAGCAACACCCTTTTCAAAAAAAGACATTTGCATTAAGCTTTTTTTACCTTCGCCTTCAGAAACATTTACCACAATCAAACCTCTTCTTTGTATCGCAGCAATTGCTAAATCCCGAGAGGCAGCATCCACTGAGCCTTTCTTTTTTTCTCCCGCGCTTGATATGGCTTCGTAATAGAACAACATAAATAATTAAAGCATTCGCTCAAGAGCTTTAGGATTAATAGAATATTGATAAGCAGATTCCATAGTTATCTCACCTTTTTGAACAAGTTCAACTAGAGATCTATTCATATCAACCATACCCTGTTCAGATGAAGTTTCAATAACATTGTTTATTTCATGAGTACGTTTCTCGCGAATTAGATTGGAGACTGCATTATTGTTTATCAAAAGTTCATATGCAGGTACACGTCCACCAGAAATTCTAGGAATCAAACGTTGAGAAAACACACCTAGTAAACTAGATGAGAGCTGAAGTCTAATCTGATCTTGTTGAGCTGGAGGGAATGAATCAATAATACGATCTATTGTTTGAGCAGCGTTATTTGTATGAAGTGTTGAGAAAACCAAGTGTCCAGTTTCCGCAGCTGTAACAGCAGCAGCTATTGTTTCAGGAGAGCGCATTTCGCCGATGAATATAACATTTACATCTTCGCGAAATACTGATTTGAGAGCTACTGAGAAATCTGCGGTGTCATCCCCTACTTCCCTCTGATCAATGATGGATTTATCAGGTTCATAAATAAATTCTATTGGGTCTTCGATAGTAACGATATGTGCTGCTCTATCTTTATTTATCATATTTATCATGGTTGATAGAGTTGTTGACTTACCTTGACCCACTGGACCCACAACCAAGAAAAATCCTTGATTTTTTGCTGTAAAACTAGAAAGTATCGGAGGTAGATTTAGTTCTTCTAGGGATTTAGCTTTTGGTATTAAACGGAGGGCTACTGATATAGCTCCGCGTTGGAAAAAAGCATTTCCTCTCAAATGAACATTTTCTTTGAAAGAATAGGAAAAGTCTACTTCTTTATCTATTAGAAATTTATCCGTTCTGTCTTTTCCTATTAGGACATTTAATATTTCAACCATGTCTTCTCGAGTCATAACTTCTTGATTAACAAGGAAAAGTAGTTGGCCATTTATACGCATAGCTGGTTTTCTACCAGCACCTAAATGTAAATCTGATCCATCTTCATGGATTAGACTAGTTAACAATTCACTTAATAATTTCTCCTGATTCATTTTATTTTTTTATATTGTTAATAATACTATTTACTTTTTCAATAACCTCAGAAGGTGTGCTAGAAGCTTTAACTATGTATCCTGCTGCACCCAGTGATTCCCCTCTTGCAATATCTGAAGCCTGTCCACGATTAGAAAGTATTATGTAGATAGATTGCTCAGCAAGATGTTCTTCTTTTAATTTTTCCATTAATTCAAAACCATCCATAACTGGCATAACTATATCAAGTAAAACAACATCTGGCACAAAGCCTTGGTGTAATTTCTCTAGCGCGGATTCTGGACCTAAAGCGGTTGTAACACTAAAATTCGACTGATTGAATTTTAGTGCATACATATCTAGTAGAAAACTATCATCATCTATTATTAAAATTTTCTTCTTAGGATCCATATAAGATTATTATAATACAGTTACGGGGGTTTTCATATAGGTGCTAGTAATTGTAGATATCTTTGAAAGGAATTAAGCCTTTCTTGGCTTTTATGATTGCGTCTTCTCTCATCAAGAGCATGCCCTTTGTTCTTGCCAGTTTGTATATCTCTTGTTCTTGTGGTTTTTTCAAAATGATACTTTGCATTTCTTTGTCTACTGAAAACATTTCAAACAAAGCAATACGCCCGCGAAGCCCAGATGGACATTCTGTGGAAGGTACAGCTTCGTAGGTTGTAGTACCTATGTCTATCTTTTCTTTGAATTCTTGAGGCAAATCAGAAAACTGTTTATCCAACATTATCTTAGTAGCCTCGTCATAAGGAACCTCATGTCTTGAACTAGGGTGAATCCTGTGGGCTAGACGTTGAGCTATACAAAGAATCAGAGTCGGTGCAATCAGATAAGGATCTATACCCATGTCTATCAAACGAGGAATTGCACCTATGGAAGAGTTGGTGTGGAGAGTTGAAAATACCAAGTGTCCAGTAAGAGCTGCTTGGATAGCAAGCTCTGCTGTTTCTTTATCACGTATCTCTCCAACATATATTATGTCGGGATCCTGACGAAGTATTGAACGTAAACCCGAAGCAAATGTATAACCGATCTCTGGAGAAACCTGAGATTGGTTGACACCATCTATTTGGTATTCTACTGGATCTTCAAGCGAAACTATGTTTTTTTCCTCACGATCAAGTTCGTTTAACATTGAATATAGAGTTGTTGTTTTTCCAGATCCAGTTGGCCCTGTTATGAGGATTAAGCCATAGGGTTTCTTTATTGCTTCTCTAACAAGAATTAAATTTTCCGGTGACATATCTAATGCATCAACAGGTTGGACTCCTTTATCAGAATCAAGAATACGCATAACAATTTTTTCTCCATAATAAGAAGGCATGGTTGAAACACGAAACTCAATCTTACGGCCATCAATCTTAGCTGAGAAACCGCCATCTTGGGGTTTACGTTTCTCATCTAGCCTTAATTTTGCAAGTATTTTTATACGGGCAACTACTCCATTGTATACACCAAGTGGCAACACGATGGAAGTGTGCAATACTCCGTCAACTCGAAATCTGACTCTGATTTTATCTCCAACATTTTCAATATGAATATCAGAAGCTCTACCTTCTGTAGCATGACGAAGGATAACTGCAACAATCTTTATAATTGGAGCATCCTCAACTATTTTTTCTTCTTCTCCAGGCTTTAGGCTATCGGAAATTTTATTAGATTCAATTGTAACTCCACTGTCTTTACTATCAGCTATTTCAGCATCTAATTCTGACAATGCTTGATCAACCTGACTATCAAGACCTTCGTAATTACTAAGTAGTTTATTGTAAACAGATGTTTTTATTAAAAAGAGTTTGAAAGGTTTATTTAGTTTAGCTGTTATGAAAGTGATAGCGTCCATTGCCTGAACATTTTCAGGATCCACAACTCCAATCTCAAGCACATTG
>JBGAUR010000042.1:0-5575 GCA_044228545.1 Minisyncoccia bacterium
CCGTAACTGAAGGTGAAGAAAGTACGGCCAAAGAGAAAGCTAAGGCTAAATGGGCACAGCTTGAAGCCATTGTTGGCCACAGAGACAGGATTAAAGTTATTGCCTCCGATATTGTTGAGCACTTTGAGAAACGTCAAGAAGTCCTAGAAGGCAAAGCCATGATTGTAGCAATGAGTAGGCGTATCGCAGTTGAGCTATATGAGGAAATTGTAGCTCTACGTCCGACATGGTTTGATAAAGATTTGAGAAAAGGCGCGATTAAAGTAGTCATGACTTCAACATCATCTGATCCTGAAAGCTGGCAAATACACAACACAACAAAACAAAATAGAAAGGATCTTGGAGTTCGCTTTAAGAACCCAAATGATCCATTGAAGCTAGTTATAGTCCGCGACATGTGGCTAACTGGATTCGATGCTCCCTGTTTGAATACTATGTACGTTGATAAACCAATGCAGGGACACAACCTCATGCAGGCTATTGCTCGTGTTAACCGTGTGTTTAAGGATAAACCGGGTGGACTCATCGTTGACTATATTGGTATTGCATCAGACCTTAAAAACGCTCTAGCGACCTATACAGCAAGTGGTGGAATAGGTAAGCCTACACTCGACCAAGAAGAAGCCGTCGCAGTCATGCTTGAGAAGCTTGAGATTGTCGAACAAATGTTTGATCAATACAATTTTGAACCTTACTTTACTGCTGATACTCACAAAAAATTAACGATCATCTTAGAGGCTCAAGAGTATATCCTCGGATTAGATGATGGGAAAAACCGCTATACCAAGCAAGTAGATTTACTTTCAAAAGCGTTCGCTCTATCAGTTCCACATCCCAAGGCGATGGAGATTAAAGATCAAGTAGGATTTTTCCAAGCAGTAAAGGCTCGACTGGTGAAATTTGAGCCAACTGGAAGTGGGAAATCAGATGTCGAAATCGAAACAGCTATTAGACAGATTGTAGATAAAGCTGTTGTCTCTGACGGCATTATTGATGTGTTTGATGCCGCTGGAATTAAAAAACCAGATATTTCAATTCTTTCTGATGAATTTTTGGCTGAAATTCAAGGGATGGAGCACAAAAACCTTTCGATTGAATTACTCAAGAAAATTCTCAATGATGAGATTAGATCCAGAGTTAGAAAGAACTTCATACAAAGTAAGAAGATGTCAGAAATGCTCGAGAATGCCATTCGCAAATATCAAAACAACCTTCTTACTACTGCTCAGGTTATTGAGGAATTAATAAAACTTGCTCAGGAAATCCGCGAAGACGATAAACGTGGTGAGTCATTTGGTTTAACAGATGATGAACTAGCCTTCTACGATGCCCTAGCTGTCAACAAAAGTGCGTTAGAGGTGCTTGGTGACAAACAACTTAGAGATTTGTCTAGAGTGCTGGTTGAGAGAGTTAAGGCTAACACATCAATAGACTGGACGATAAAAGAAAGTGTTCAGGCTAAGTTAAGAGTGATTGTCCGTAGAACTCTGAGACAATTTGGGTATCCACCAGATGCACAGCTACTCGCAACTGAGAATGTATTAAAACAGGCAGAGTTACTGGCTGATGATTGGAAGTAGATTGCTAAGAAGATATGTATATTTCTAGAATTTATATAAAAAACTATCGTAACTTTAAAAACTTTGATTTATTTATCCGCAATGGTGAACCTCTTACTATAATTGGTGGCAATAATTCCGGGAAGACCAACCTCCTCAAGGCTATACGACTAGTTTTAGACAGCCAAATGAAACCATGGGAGAAACAGCTAACTGAATCTGATTTTTCTTGGAGTTTGGGTGAAGAACCTTGGAAAAATGGTGAAGAAATAGTCATAACGATAACTTTATCTGCCATTAACCCGGGAGAAGAATCTAACGAGTTTATACAAGCATTGACCGGGATCGAAAAAGATGGCGATGAAAAGAAGTTTAAAGCTAACATTTCGTACGTTTTTGCACCAGAATTTAAAAAGAAGACCTCATACAACATTCATGAAGACTACCGAAGTTTTTTAGTCACAGGAAAGTACCACCCATCTGGTTATGAGTATGACCTAGATGGTAAGAAAGTTGAGTACTCAAGCGAATTTCAAAGTTCTTTTAAAGACATTGTAAAAGCAGACTATAGTGATTTTTATAAATTCTTCTATTTGGAAGCGTCTAATCTGGATGAGATTAGAGTGGCTGATCAGACCGCTGATGGAATTCCTGTAAAAATCTATCGACAAGTATTTGCAGGCAATATAAAGCGTAGAATTAATCTACTTTTCCTAGATGCATTGCGAGATGTAAATAGAAATTTTTACGAAGGATATAACTCCATCGTTTCTCAATTAATTCGATACAAGATTGATTTAGATAGTAAAAAGGATAGCGAATTTTATTCAGAGCTATCTGAGGGTTTTACTAAATTTAGAAACAATAAGTTGAAAGATGATTCTTCTAATGAAGTTATCCCTAATAGTGCAAAAATCCTTGACGAGACAGAATCTTCTCTAAAGGATAAGGCTTTAAACCTCCTTTCAGATAAAGTAAATTTGAAAATAGGAACTCCTCCTATAAACAGTAATAACATAAGCAAGTATTTTAATTTTCTCTCAAACATTCTTGAAGAAAATAAAGATAACGTCTCAATTGAAGAACTAGGCTTAGGTTATCAAAACCTTGCATATATTAGTTCGATCTTTGCCATATTCGAGCTTAAAAAGAGAATAAATAATGGCGATGAGGGCGATGATAACAAGATATTCTTTAATTTGCTCCTGACAGAAGAGCCAGAAGCTCACCTTGATGTACAAAATCAAAAACACCTCCATACGCAAATTGAAAATAAAACGAGGCAGCTGCAAATAAATGTAGATGAAGATAGCACTGAAAAACCAAGTAATACTTTTACTCAAGTTATTCAAACTTCCCATTCAACACACTTAACAGCTAAATCTAATCTTGAGAATATTGTAGTTTTAGAAAAGAACCTAGATGCCACTAAGGCAATAAACATTGATAAGGCATTAACAAATGATGACCAAAAAATTTATCAACACGATCGAAGAATTATTCATCAATATTTAGATGCGACCAGATCCGCACTGCTATTTGCTCGGAAAGTTATCCTGGTTGAAGGTTCATCAGAAAAGTTTTCTATACCTACATTACTAAATTTCTTTTTGATTGATAAGAACAAGACTGCAGATGAGTTAGGTATTGAAATCGTCGAAATTGGGTTTAAAGGGTTCGACTCATTTTATTCTTTATTTGGAAATGATGGAAATAAGTTGTCAAACAAATGTCTTGGTATTGTCGATGGAGATTGGCACTTGGCTCCGGATACAGACACCAAATTTGAACTTCCCACCTATGAGAATATGGTTATCATGGGACAAAAAAATATAATTGAGAGAAAAAATATTTATACATTTGAGTTAGATACATTTATCTTACCCGACCAACAAAACTTAGATTCAAATAATATTGAGTGGTTGATCTCAATATTAGAAAGATTTCAAGCAGAAGGTAAGTATTATGAAAACGATGAGACATTCAACAGCAAAAAAGAATATATCAGATCATTTTGTGAAACAATCAAAATCAAAAAATTAAATAATGAAAAAGATGATCCAGCTAGCCTAAAGAAGTTTTTTACCGAAATATTGCACGGAGAGGTAACTAAACCTACGATTTCATTGTATTTAGCATCCTTAATAAAAGCTAAACATCTTAAAGATGAAAAAGAAAAATCTAGTTGGCCAGAACAAGTATTAAATGAATTAAATGCGTTTGTTTTACCAACTTTCTTAAGAGACGGCTTTGCTTGGGTAATTGAATAGCTAAATACAGAATGAATACTTATTATAAGAATCTACTCTCTTTAAGCAGTCCCGATTTTAATTTTACCAGCGAGCAAATTAATTTCTTAAAACGAAATAATGACGACATAATTTTAAGAGCGATTCCTGGAAGCGGGAAAACCACATTGCTTGCGTACAAAGTAAAGCAATTAATTTTAGAAAATCCTACAATTTCAAAAATTCAATGTATTTCATATACCAACGTCACGGTTAATGACCTAGAGAAAAAATGCGAAGATACACTCACTGATGAACAATTTAAAAAAGTTGAATTCTCAACTTTTCATAGTTTTTGTTTAGAGCGCATAATTAAGCCATTCGGACATTTGTACTACTACAAAGGTTCTCGTGTATATCAGGAACTATTTAATTGGGAAGCACATGGCTCAAAGCTTATTGAAAGTTTGGCTAGTATACCTTGTAAGAATGGCTGTAAATATGAGGATATTAAATATGTTAAGAATAGCGACTTAAAGTGTTCTGATTGTAAATCTAAAAGGAATTACATATTTGATTTAGAAAAAAATCAAAAAAAGATTGATTACAACATATATGTAGATGAAAATTGCTTATTTGATGTAAATAAGACTAAAAAACAGTTTGTAATAGCAAAACCCGAAAAAAGAAAAGATGTGTATTTAAGCACGTACTTTTCTTTCTTACGAAGGAACAATTTAATTGATTTTAACCTTTTACTATATTTTTCCCTTAGACTGGTTCACGAAAATATATTTGTTAGGGAGGTAATCAATTCCTCGTTCGACTATATATGTATTGATGAATTTCAAGACATTTCTGATCTTCAATACAAAATAATAAATTTATTGATTAATTCAAAGGCTACAAACGAAACTAACCCCCACTGGATTTTCATAGGAGATCCCAATCAATCAATTTATGGCTTTGCTGGGGCAAAAATGGACTGCATGTATCAAATGAGATCTTTAATTGGCAGTCAAAAAGAAATACAGCTTAAAAAGTCTTTTCGTTGCAGTAAAAGTGTATTTGAAGGGGCTAGAAATATATACAACGATAATTTAGATAAATTTATTAATAGTTTAGTCCACTATAAATCTAAAGATTTCTTAAATTTTTTAGAATACTTAAAGGTTGATTCTGAAGTGGAATCTAATCATGATGTTGGCACTATAAAATACGTTCCAGAAGCAACTCTTTTAGATGGTGTGTGTTTTATTGGTACAGATAGGTTTGATAGTTTAGAAACCTACAACAAGTACAAGCCATTTGATAATGAGTACTCGCATTTTGAGAACTTATTAGAAAACTACAAAACTAAATTCGGTTACAAATATATTAACTTGTTTACTCAATATCTAATTGTTAAATATAATTTTTCAAATTCTATTGGAGAATATCAGAGTAGTCTTTCAGAATACATCTATCTGTTTGAAAAACTCATAAGTGAAGAGTTACTGATAGAAAAGCGTTTGTTGAAGAAAAATGATTATTGTCTAGCTCTCGAAGATACATTAGATGATGATGTTGATCTCTTTGGTGAATATTGTAAATTTCACAAGAGAATTGATTCATTTTTAGAAATTCAAGGGGCGACAATGATTGATCGTGTCAAAGACTGGTCATTCAAGTTAAATCATGACGTAGCTTATGACGCTAAGATTAATTTTGGTCAGTTTGTAGAGTATTTGAGGAAACTAAAGAAAAATGTTTCAAGCATAGAAATAAAATATTTACACAAAATTAAAG
>JBGAUR010000043.1:0-5564 GCA_044228545.1 Minisyncoccia bacterium
ATCATCACTAATAGGCGCTCAAAGGCAATTAGTTTTTCGGTTAGCTGTTCAACGTGCATAGTTTGCTGGTATAGCTTAGCGGTTGTGTGTTGTTTTACAGGCAAAGATACTATTTTTTGAGCAATTATTTCAATATAGTCTATAGACAAACCTTGTGGTATTCCAGAACTATTTTGATACGAGTAGGGTGGAAAGTTTTTCTCAGGATAGACAACTATAGTGTTGTTACGAGATTTAAGCCACAAGTTTTCTTGGGGTGTTAAAATATCACTATCTGCGGTGCCTATATTAGGGAAAATAGATATAAGACCAAAAATACTTAGAAATACCAAGTGTCGGAATCTCTTCATAGACTATATGATACCACATCTATTCCCTTTTTTCAGTAGGTATAGGGGGTATTGGTGCTTGAGATAGTATCTTATCTTGGCGCTCCAACTCGTGCTCTGTCAATTGTATTTTTTCTTCTTCTAGACCCATTTTACGCTTTAAGATACACATACGTCGAGATGAATACCAAGGAATAAAGTAGATGAGCATTACAAGCCCAACTATAGGGATAAGTAGTATGAGTATATTAATAAAGACAATTAGAGCTTTAATGATTTTACTGTCACTTACGAACAGTCTGACCCCAAGCCCGGGCTTACTAGTATTTGTATTGTCATCGACAAGAAATGGCGTAGCATTGTAAACACCAGCCACTAAGTTATTTGGTGTAATGTACTCAAATAGACCTTTATCATTGTTCTTTACCAATACATCGGTTAAACGTTTCTTTTTAGATTGGATGAAATCCATAAACTGTTCACCGAATGATTTATTAGAGACTTCTTCGAAAGAAAGCTTAGTTAGAGCATTTGGTTCTCCTTTACCTCGTAAGTACACACTGTCTTTAGAAAAGACCGACTCAGAATACTCAGTTATAACAGGTAGAGCCAATAATTTATTATTAGCTGAAGCTATTGGCCTAATCAAGTCAAGTGCTCCAGAACCTATAATAGAAAAAGTTGTGGGATTTAATCCAGCAACAATATTTGTACCTAGACCGTCATTGGCAAGTAGTGACCCTTCGTTAAAAGAAATCGTGGCTGTTCCAACTTTTTTTGCTTGAAAAGTTATATGAAAAATATTACCACCTTGGCCAGTATATCCTGGGTTTAATATCACTCCTTCAAAAGATATTTTATTTCTATTTATATTTGGATCATGAGTCCAGATATTTAAGATACTATTATCTCTTGAGATAGATACTATCTGCAGTAAATCACTAGGAAAAGTAATAGAGCCAGATACAGCATTGATAGCTTGATCTGGTGATTTAACTTTGATATCGATAGTTATGTTGTCCCCTTCACCAACTGTCGCTTGGGACTTGCTTAGAAAAAGTGAAGCTTGGCCAGCGTATACAGGCGTAGCAACAAATACTACTAGTAGTAAAACACTATATATTATAGTCCTTATGTAGTATTTCATCTTCTTCTTTTTACCACAAAAAATACAAAATAGCAAGCTATAAATGCTATAAATATTCCTAATAATTGGATAGATGATACCAATCCTGGTATTTCGACACTAGATTCACGAATATTGCCAGCAAAATCTATAGCTCGAACAGTAACTGACCTTTTGACTACCCCTTTTGGTGTTGCAAGAGGACTTGTTACATCTCTCCAAGCACTATGCCCATCTTTTGCTTGATATTTTTCAATACCCGACAGATTATCAGTTGTAAAAAAAGAAATCATTGATGGAGTTTTTGAAAATAATCCAGATGGAATGTATTCAATTGTAAAAGGTTCGGGTAATTCTTTGTCTTCAGCATCTGTTACATTTCCTCCTTCGGACTTACTAGGTACATCAACGGAAATAAAGGCATTTACCCTACCATGAGGAAGCTCTGTACCTACTCCATCATTTTGTAAAATATTAGAATCAGTTATTAAAAATTCACCATAACCATCTCCTTTAGCGGAAAAAATGAGTGATGCCAATGGAATTGGTTGTAAACCTATTTGATCTGGATCATATAGACCATCTACTCCTCCAGGTATAATTCCAGAAAAATGTATTTTACCTCCTTCATCTTTTGGAGCTACTAACCACAATTGTTTTACGCCACCATCTTCTTTATAACCTTTAAACGATAGTATTTCTTTAGGATATGAAATAGAAACATCAATAGAGTTAACAGAAATCCCTCCAGTATCTAGAGAAACTAATACACTAAATTGGTTCGCGCTCTCGACTTTCGTAGGCGCAGTTATAGACACACTTGCTCCATGAGCTACGAATGTATGAGTAAAAAATATTCCTATTATAAACAAAAGATTTTTCATAATAATATAAATTCATTATACATTACCCTGTCCAATAAAAAGCAAGAACTGAGAAATCAACTAGATTAATAATCTTGTCGTTATTCGTATCGATACAACGTGGTGGATTTTGCTTGCCATACCAAAAAGCTGCAACTGAAAAATCTATAATATTTATAATTTGATCAGCGTTACAATCTCCTGGTATATTATTTATCAAATCAATACTAAGTATATTTGCATCCCCTACTGTAAATTGGATAACCTTACTTATTTTTTTATCTAAATTATAATTTACATGGAGGTTATAATTACTTTTCCGAAAACCAAAGAGCGATATTGGTAACTCATAAGTACCATCACTATTACTAGTCACATAAAAAGTTTTTCCTGTTATCCCTTCTATGACTACATCTAGCAACTCATTAGGTAGAGCATAGCCTTTTACTATTATAGAATCCCCTGCTTTTACTTCACTTTTATCGGTAGAGATTGTGGGAGGAAAGCGAATACCAGAAATCTGAGTAAAGTAACCTACTTTTACAGCTACTGGATAGTTTAACAATATTGATTTTCTGTTTTCTTTGTCTATCGCATATAAAGTATAGAGGACATTAGATTTATATATTTCGCTTAACGTAACGCTAAAGTATCCTGTATTATTTGCAACGGTCGTTGTTTTTGGAATACCATCTTTCCATATATGAACTGTCGCTTTTGGATAAGCCCAACCTGAAAATATTAACCCATAAAGCATACCCCCACCACCCCCTTCAATAGGAAGAATAGTGCCGCTAGTAACAGTAGCTGAGACTGCAACATTCTCAGGTTGACTAACAATATCAACAGCAAATACAGACTGTGTAAAAAACAGAATTGCAACAAATATAAGTACGGGTTTAATTAAGATTTTATTATACATGTGTGGCGTCGGTTGGTTTGTTCATACCAAGACGAGCCTTTTGTATAATGTATCTATTGTATCTTCGAAGGAGTTTTTTGCCACCCCAGAAAATTATCACAAATATAACTAAGAGACATATGAGTAATTGCCAAGGAAATACAAAAAAGAAGGTTGTTTTGGTAACACGAGTCGCATTTGTACCATATAGAAGATTTAACTTCGCAAAATAAGGTCCAAATGCATAATTTTTCCACTGATAAAGAGCGTCGCTAAAGAATTTATTAAATATATTTGAAGGTGGAACATAATCTTTAGGTCGAGCTTCTTTAACCCAATCTACATTAAATTTACGGGTTGACCCTGGTAAGACATTTCCACTTCCAGGATTTGCATCTATTTTTGACTCGGGAATATAAACAATATCGTGCATTACTATTCTCCCAACTGGTTTAATACGATCTCCTCCATCATTTTTAAATCGATAAACAAAAGAGACTGGCAATGTATTATGCCAAATTTTATTATCTTGTGTTGAGAAATCAACCAAACCTGCAGCTTCTTCTACATCACCATTCACAGATAAAAGTATCAAGGTCCCAACTTTCGCACCAATAGATACAGATATACCCGAAGAAGTATTGGGGGCTGTTCCCCAAAAAACAGCTGCGAAGTGACCCCCTGGTTCCGCGTTGTTAGGGATTTTAATAGTAACTGGAACTATAATACTTTGTCCTGGTTTTAAAGCTACCGATTCTTCAGTGCTCATCCAAGTGTCTAGATCATCTTTTGATTCTACAAAAGAAGGGTTCCCTGTCTCACCTTGTGCTTCAAAATTTCTAAAAGAGGAATAAAACATCTGTACATTTTTTGTATCGTTAGTAAGAGTTAAATCTTGTTTTATTGTTTCGCCAGGATTACCTTGCAACTCGACTCTAGGTGGAGATATAGTCAATGCATTTACTTGAAAAGGTCCAACAAAAAGAACACCCGCTATCACGGCAACCTGTAGAAGTATGCTTTTAATAATACGGGTATTCATCAATTAAAATCTATTTTATTTATTTAATATGTAGCTGTAGCAACAAATGTCTGGTTAGTAGTATAAGTACCTGCCTCAGTAACAGCAGCAATGTTTGCTATCTCACGAACTGAGTAAGTCGTAGTAGCTGATGGGCCTGAAGCTGAAGCTACTTGTGAAGTAGTAGATGCAGTTGAAGCGTAAGCATACCCAGAAGCTGCATAAGGAGCAGTTACTGAACCAGAACCTCCTGATGCAGTGAGTCTTATTCCAAATTGCTCACTACCAATAGAGGGAGCAGTGTTTGTACCTCCTATTGCAGTTATTGTGTTCGCTCCTGATGTAAGTGTTGCACCTTGAATAGTTATAATGTATCCAGATGTTGCGTTTGTACCTGCAGTCATATTAAAAGCTTCTGATTCTGTTGTAGTTGGACATGTAACAGCACCAGGATCAGTTCCTTGAGCCCAACAAGATGTACCTGATGATTTAAGATTTCCAAAAAATATAGTATTGTCAGAAATAGTGAATGTAATACTTGGAGTAACGAGCGCATTTACTACAACTACGTCATCAGCAATAACTGGGATACCTATTGTTCCTGTATCAGTGAATGTTCCAGATATGGTAAGCAACGTTGTTCCTGCCGGCCCATTTGTAATTTGTCTTGTACCGGTTGAACCAAATGTTGCATTTGTACCTAACTCAATAGTAATTACACTCCCGCCAGCGACAGCAGTCGTACCATTTGTGAATGTTATTGTATCGGCATCTGTTCTCACAGCTCCCCAGGTAGCACCGGATGGTGATGCAGCAAGAGTTACATCAACTCCATCATCAGCTAAGTCCATGTCGTTAAAATCAAAGCTCGCATTTATGCTCGTTGAGTTATTGAAATCAAGAATTATGGTCTGGCCAGAAGCTACACCTGTAGGAGTAGTAAAAACTATAGTATGGTTAGCAACTGTTGATGCTTTTTCAGCATTAAATGCACCTGACGCAGGAGAAAGCGTATCTTTCATTGCTGTAAGACTTGCAGCATGAGCAACTTTTACAAATTGCGGAGCAAAAGATGTAACAATTACAAGAGCTACTATTGTTATGGCACTTGCAATCTTTGAAAACAATGATTGTCTTATTCCTAAAATATTCATATTTTATGATAAAAATTAATAATAATTGATAATAAATTTTATACCCTTATTCTAGCATATTTATATAGTAAAAGATACATTCTGTGGATAACTTTTACTTAAAAGGTGCCTGTCATAACATAGTTTAATTTAGCTTGATAAGATCCAGCTGGAGTAAGTGTAGTAATATT
>JBGAUR010000044.1:0-5031 GCA_044228545.1 Minisyncoccia bacterium
GATGTATAAATGTTATGGTTGTATATCATCTGATGAATGTGATAATTCTGTGAACTTATTATTTTGTAAAAGTTGCTCAGGATGTACAGATTGTTTTGGGTGTATGAACCTAAAGAAAAAATCATATTGTATTTACAATAAACAATATACAAAAGAAGAATATTTTGAATTTATAAAGAGTGTTGATCTTAAATCTTTCTCTCAATTTGCTAAATATAAAGAAGAGTCAAGGAATGTATGGTTGGAATATCCAGTACGCTTTATGTATGGAAATAGTCTAAATGTTAATGTATCTGGCGATTATATTTACGAATCAAAAAATACCAAAGATTCTTATATGGTCACAAGCGCAGAAGATTCAAGGTTCATCCAACTCATATCTGTTGCTTCCACAAAAGACGCATATGATTATACATGCTGGGGAGGTAATGCAGAACAAATATATGAATCACTAATAGCTGGACATGGCTCATCTGGGGTGAAATTTTGCATGGCTGCATATCCGGACTGTATGAATACAGAATATAGTTATTATACTTCAACTTGTAAAAATATATTTGGCTGTGCAAATCTCAAGAGAAAATCATATTGCATCCTAAATAAAGAGTACTCTAAAGAAGATTTCGATTTGTTAAAGAAAAAAATAATTCTTGAAATGGATGTCAATCCATACATAGATTCTAATAATAGAATTTATAAGTATGGCGAGTTTTTTCCTCAAATTGCTACTACATTTGCATATAACGAAACATTTGCACAAGTCACTTTTCCTTTAAAAAAAGATGAGGCTATAAAAGAAGGATATAAATGGAGTGAAATTCCACCTAATGAGTATACTCCTACAATAATTTACTCAGACTTACCAGACGTAATTAAAGATAGAAATTATATTTTAAAACAAGTAGTAAAATGTGAATGCGGAAGGTGTTTTAAAATAGTGGAAGGGGAGTTAGACATAATAGAGAAGCTTAATATTTTTGTTCCAAGACTTTGTCCTCAATGCAGAAGAGATAGAAAGTTTGAAAGAGCATTACCTCCCAATATGTACAGTAGAAATTGTGCAAAATGTGGGACTGATATTAAGACTTCATATGCTCCAGATCGCCTAGAAACAGTTTATTGTGAAAAATGCTATCAACAAGAAGTAAATTAATATGGAAACTCGTAATTGCCAAAACTGTAAAAATAATTTTATTATCGAATCTGATGATTTTTCTTTCTACGAAAAAATAAAAGTCCCTATTCCTACGTTTTGCCCTGATTGTCGAAGCCAACGTAGACATGCTTGGCGTAATAGTCTATCCCTGTATTCTCGCACTTGTGATATGTGTCAGAAGTCAGTAGTTTCTATTTACTCACCGGATTCTGGGATAATTGTTTATTGTAATAAGTGTTGGTGGAGTGATAAATGGGATCCAAAAGATTATGCACAAGATTACGATTTCTCGAAACCATTTTTCGAGCAATTCAAAGAGCTACTTTACAAAGTGCCACAAATGGCTGTAGTAAATGATAATGGAATAGCTAGTTTAAATTGTGAATATACTCACGATATTTGGTTTGCCAAGAATTGCTACATGGCTTTTTCCGGTTGGCGTATTGAGAATGTTCTTTATAGTTTCTATATTCTTGCAGGAAAAAATATTATGGATTCCATGATAAATATGGCCGAAGCTGAGTATCTATATGAATGTATAAATTGCTCCCATGGTTATATGATTAGAAATTCTTTTTTTAGCAGATCATGTATAAATTCACAATTCCTATATGATTGTCAGAATTGTTCTGATTGCTTTATGTGTACTGGTCTTAGGAATAAAAGATATCATTTCAAAAACAAGCAATATGAAAAAGAAGAATATGAAAAGATTTTAAAAGAATACAAGCTAGATACATTTTCCGGAGTAGAGAGAGCTCAAAAAGAATATAATGAGTTTATTTTACACTATCCTCGTAGATATGCTTGGATGAAGCAAGATCTAGATTGTTCTGGAGACATAGTTTCTTATAGTAAAAATACTAAGAATTCTTTTTTAGTTAAGAAATTAGAAAATTGTCGATATGTCCAATTTTCTAATGAGAACAAAGGGTCATATGATGTTGTGATGACAGGGGAGCTTGAAGAATGTTATGAGTCGGTAGTGGCCGATCATTGCTCAAATAACTTTTTTGGACTATTTTCTGTAAAAAGTCAGAATATTCAATATACTCAACACTGTCATTCTTCCAAGTTGCTTTTCGGATGTGTATCTTTGAGAAATGGAAAATACTGTATTTTAAACAAACAATACACAAAAGAAGAATATGAAGAAATATTACCAAAGATCATAGAGCATATGAATGTAATGCCATATATTGATCAGATGGGTAGAGAATATAAATATGGAGAATTTTATCCAATTGAAATTGCACCATTCGGGTACAATGAGACTTTAGTCATGGAACACTTCCCATTAACTAAAGAAGAGGTGTCACTTCAAGGTTACAAATGGCAAGATAATATACAGCGTACAGTTGGTAGGGAAACCTTACAACCAGAAAGTATTCCAGAGAGTATTTTTGATGTTCCAGATTCTATAACTAGCGAAGTTCTAAAGTGTATTGATTGTAATAGAAACTATAAAATTGTAGGAGATGAGTTGACGCTATACAGGAAAATGGAAATTCCAATACCTAGAAGATGTTTTCACTGTAGGCACAATAATAGAGTTGCTCGTCGAAACCCTTTCAAACTCTGGCACAGAAGTTGTATGAAGGAAGGATGTAAAAATGAATTCGAGACAAGTTACGTTCCAGGTCGCCCAGAAATTATTTATTGTGAATCGTGCTATCAGCAGGAAGTGAATTAATAAAAAAGCCCATGGACGAGTTCTTATATCCATGGGTAAATTTTTTTCTTTTGCTCCTCGTATACTACCTTAACTATAGGTAGCATAGATAGTAATGTAAAAATCAGCATTACAAAAGGGAACAAAGTATCTTCTATTGTCCAACCGGACTTTCTGTAAAAACTAATTAAGTGCACCACTGTAAATATAGACAAAGGAAACAATGTTTTTTTGAATTTCGCAGGTTCTCTCCAGGTATCTCTTAAAAGAGGAAGACCAGCAATAACCTGAGCAGTTGTTTGTATGACAATTGCCCAAATTTCTCCCATACATGCCCAAGTTGGAATGCATAGAATCGTAAGAACTACGGCTGCTTTTTCAAAAGGATCTATTGGTTTTCTATGCTTTCTTACTATAAGCAATGTTGCTAAGCAACATGGAGCGAATGCGAGGAACATGACATAAGTCCCATGAGCGAGCATAGTTGATGTTAATTGTGAGATATCTAAGATAAACCACAAAATCCATGTATAAAAGTTCTGCCCTGCGCCATGTTCTTTGTCTTTAGCAATTGCTATCCATAAAGGTATATAAGCAATCACAGCAGTACAGATGATTAACCAATCAACTGCCTGTAGGTTTTTAAGTTGATTGAGTAAATCTTCCATATTTGTTTTTTCTTTTAAATCTACATTAATTTTCTGATTTGTCAAGAATAGGTTATTTATAAATTGTGTATACTAATTAAATATGGAGGAAACAATAGCGTTTTTTAATGAGCATAAAAGTATATCTGTAATAACTCATGTCTTTTCTGTGATTGTAGGCATGGGTGCTGCTCTAGTATCTGATATTTTATTCAATATTTACATAAAAGATAGAAAGATAAATATTCATGAAGATAAAACACTAAATGTTCTATCAAAAATCATCTGGTTTAGTTTATTTTTTATTTTTATGAGTGGGCTTGCTCTTTTTCTATCCGACCCAGAAAAATATTCACACTCAGTAAAATTCTTAATAAAGATGACAATAGTAACAGTTATCATAGTAAATGGGTACATGTTTCAAAGGATTGTTCACCCAGCTCTTAGGAAAATAAATTTCTCTGATATCAACACTCACCATAAATACGTAAAACTTAGAAAACTTTCATTTGCTTTTGGAGCTATATCACTAAGTTCTTGGTTGTTGGCATTTATCCTAGGAATGTTAGATTCTATCCCTGCATCATACACAGTATCTCTATTGTTATATCTCCTCATACTTTCAGTAGGTATTTTATTTAGCCAGATCGTAGAATATAGACTTACCCACACTCGTAAATAGTATTCCTTTTATCTATATAAATAGGGTATAATAAAGGTAATCTATGGATCCGAACAACCAAATTCCACACAATCGAGATATAACTTACTTTGCTAAGACCAATTTTCGCAGTACCAATAATATATTTGGTATAAAGAGAAAAGACAGAAGGCAGCATATGTATGTTCTCGGTAAATCAGGTACTGGTAAGTCGGTACTACTATCTAATTTAATCGTCCAAAATATAAATAACGGCGAGGGTGTTTGTGTGGTTGACCCGCACGGTGAACTCGTCGAAGAGATTCTCCATCTCATTCCTGACCATCGTGCCAAAGACGTGATTTACTTCAACCCAGCAGATATCGATTTCAACGTTGGTTTCAATGTTATTGCACTCGATGACCCAAAGTACAAGCACTTGGTTGCCTCAGGACTCATGGGTATTTTTACGAAAATCTGGGCAAACGCTTGGAGTTCTCGTATGGAGTACATCCTAAACAATGCTATTTTGGCGCTTCTCGATACTCCAGGTACAACACTCCTAGGTATACCCAGGCTTCTAGTAGACAAAGATTACCGTCAGATGATAATCGGTAATTTGAAGGATCCAGTTGTCAAAGCTTTCTGGGTTCACGAATATGAACAATGGCGCGAACAGTTTAGAAATGAAGCCATCGCTCCGATTCAGAACAAAGTTGGACAATTCCTTTCTACTTCAATAATCCGTAATGTAGTAGGTCAATCAAAATCTACAATCGATATTTTCAAAATCATGAACGAAGGAAAAATTTTCCTCGTGAATGTTTCAAAAGGACGTGTTGGTGAAGACAACTCCGCACTTCTTGGGGGTATGATTATTACTAAGATCCAGCTTGCTGCGATGGAGCGTGTGCGT
>JBGAUR010000045.1:0-4883 GCA_044228545.1 Minisyncoccia bacterium
GGAGTACCAAAAAGTATAAAAGTTGCTCATAAGATAGGTATCTGGGATTTGGATAAAGATGGTGGGACAGTTTACAACGACTGCGCTATAGTCTATCCTCCAGATAGACCTTATCTTTTATGTATTATGGTAAAAACCGAAGAGTCGAAAGCCCGTGAGTATATGAAATCATTATCAAAAATGGTTTATAGTTATGTCTCAAAAGTAAGAAGTCTCTAGATAGTAGGAATTACAACTTGCGAGCAACAACTATTATTGACGATCCAAAAGGTAAAACTATACCCTTTTCAAACAGAAAAGACTCGATACTGATAATAAAAAGTAATATTTTATTTATAAAAACTGGAATTTTAAAAAAATGAGACTTTTTTCTATTTACTAAAATTCTCTCTAGAACCCTAAAAACAACAACAGCAGGAAGGGGGGTAAAAAAATAGTAGCTAGAAAAAATTACTTCAAATTCTAACTCTTTTATCTTTTTTACTAACTCTTTTTTTGTATATCTACGCTTGTGACCAAAAACTTCATCATGTCCACTCCAAAGCCATTGATAAGCAGGAACGGTCAGTATTAGCTTGCCATTAGGTCTTAGTACTCGTAAACACTCAGATAACGTTTTACTGTCGTCTTCTATGTGCTCAAGAACATCAAGCATAATGATTCCTTCAAAAGAATTGTCGGTAAATTGTATCGCGTCTCCAGAACTTTGTTTTAAAAAATTGTATCCTTTTTCTTTTGCATATTCCAAGGCGATAGGACTTTCATCTAATCCAGATAATACTACCTCTTTTGGTACAATATTACGACCTTCTCCAGTTCCACAACCAACATCAAGAACATCTTTGCACGTTGACATATATTTAGCGAACATTTTTTTAACTATTTTCCTTCTTCCAAGATACCACCAATTGGTTTGCTCTAATTTATCCATTATTCCATATTGATCTTCGTTCATACTATATATAACTAGTTATTGTGTAGAAAGGGAATACGCAATGTATCCCAAAACGATTGTAGTGTATCTCTTACAATTCTTACTTTTGTTTTATCTCCATCTCTCCATACAACACCTATCTCAGACCATTTGATATTATATTTTTTTATGAGATAGAAAATCTCTGCATCATAAGTCCAACGATTAATACGAGAGGCACTAAATATTCTTTTTGCAGAACTTTCAGAAAAACATTTAAATCCACAAGTAAAATCATCTACCTTGACTCCAGTCACCATCTGAGCAACTATTGTATATACCTTACCGAAATTTTCTCTAATAAAACTTTGGTGAACTAAAATATGAGCATCCTTCCTTCGTCTATTCCCAATAATAACTTCATTCCCTGAAGCAATGAAGGGCTTTAATTTCTCAATATGATCAAGTGATACGGCAAGATCAGCGTCAAATACTATTATCCATTTACCTCTTGCAGAAAGCACTCCTGTCCTAACAGCAAAACCTTTGCCTCTATTTTCTGGATAACTTATAACACTTACACTCTTATTGTGAGTATCTTTAAATTGTTGTAGGAGTATTTTAGTACTATCAGTACTCCCATCATCAACAAATATAACCTCCAAACAGGTGTCCTTTACGATATATTTGTCAACCTCAGAAAAAAGCCTTGGGATATTGAAGGATTCATTGAAACAAGGAATAACTATAGAATATTTATCCATATTTTTATTTTACCTTAAAAACAGACATTATGCGCTCCCCATCTACTTTTACTGTATACACTTCTCTTTCAAAGGGAAAATTGCGGTAATTCTGCCAACGATAATTACTAAGAATGTATTTGGCTCTTAAAATATCCACCTTATTAATAACTTTAAAACGACTAGCTATTTGGGGGTCGAGTATTAGCACATTGTCTAGAGATCCACCAGCAAAGTATATAGGTATAACTTGATCATTATCATTAGAAGCTATATACTCCAAACCCTCTCTAAAAGAGAGCCCCCAGTAATCTAGATCAAAATTATCTTGAGCTCGATCCATACCACCTGCTAAGAAATTAAAATAAACGTTTTGATACGGATGATTTTTTATCATAAATAAAGATACGGTGGATATTTGTAATAAAGTAACAGAAATCAGAATTATTCGTAATACTTTATGAAATTTATATTTACACGTTTTTATATATTTTATTGTTGTTTCAATCCCAATTAAGGCAATATAAATAAGAGCTGGATAAATAAAATATAGGTGCCTCCAGCCATCGTAAAGCACCGATTTAAATAGAATAACAGCAATAATCGGTCCAAAGAACCAACCTACTACAGATACATCTGGCCAATATTGTCTATATGCATCAATAAAATTACTTGAAAAACGTTTAACAATTGTCCCGAGGCCAAAAAAGAAAAGAGTAAGATATAAAAATGGAGTAGTCACAAGAATCCAAACTGGAATGTAATGCCATGGTAATTTCGAAGATGTAATAAAGTCTCCTAGATAGAGTACTTCCATTCCCAACTGACGAGAAAATTTACTCATATCTTTAAATGCTTCTATAAAATGTGCTGTGGGTTGTTGCCAAAGGAATGGCCAAAGTAGAATAGTAAAAGCCATAGTAGCAGCTAAGTATATTCCAATAGATATAAGTATTTTCTTCCATTTAACCCTAAATTCAGGCAATGTAATTAAGTTTAGTAAAAACATTCCAACAGTGAGAAACAGAACAAATACTCCGGGTATTCGAGTAGCGATTATCAGAGCCGTAACAAGTGAATGTAAGATTATATTCTTGGTGCTTGGATTTTTAAAAAATTGATTGAAGGTATAAATAGCTATAATAAAAAAGACCATGACGGGAATATCCTTTGAATTATAAAAAGCATCAGCAAATATCCTTGGACTAAGAACAAGAAAAGTTGACCCTAGTAATGCTAGTAATCTTGACTTAAAACGTTCTAAACATAAGAGGTAAAAGAAAAATACTCCGATTATAAATAATATAAATGTAACTATGTGCCTAAAGAAAAAGAGTGATTGAGAAGTATCCAAACTAAGTAGTCGCTCAGCAAGAGCAAATGGAAGTTCAACAACCACACCATAAAAACGTTCAGAATATTCCCAAAGGAACTGATTCCCTTCAGAAAGGTAAGCAAGAGTTACTCTACCATTTATGTGAGATATCGGTTCGTCCCAAGATAAACCATAATCTCTATATATAAAAAGACCAAATAAAAATATTCCTATGAAAAAGGATATTGTGATTATTCTTTTATGAGTTTTGTTTATATTAAGAAATGAAATCATAATATTATGGAACTATAACAAAATTCTTAATCATGTTTATCTTTTGACTATTTGATAACCCTTTCTCATCAGGGAAGAACTTAAGAGCTTCGTTTGTATTGCCATTATAATAAGCATTAACTGAGATCAACATAAGTACATCGTGGTGAGTGACATCGTCTGATGAAAATTCCTTATTGATATACTCAGTGCTTTGTTTATATCGACCAAGTTTAGTAAGAATAGAAGCATAGAGTAATCTCTCTTGAAATCTAACTGAGGAAGGTGGTAACTGAGAAATATATTCATTGTACCAAAGTCGCGCCTCCTCGTATTTCCCTTGTGCAAATAGTATTCTAGGGAAATTAAGTATCGCAGCAGAAGAAAAGGTGTCGACTTCAAGTGCTTTTCGTATCATAACTTCAGCGTCATCATATTTATTTTGTTTATATGCAAGTGAAGCACCGATAACATATAGGTTTGGCTCCTGATTAGAAATAGCGAGGCCTTGTTTTACTAAGCGGGCAGCTTCATCATACTTACCTCTTTCAAAGTAATGCTGAGCTAATGCAGAGTACCCTCTGACACTTCGAGGAGAATCTTCGATCATACTTGTAAAAAGTTTTTCCTCATTTTGCCAAACAGTATTACGAGATATAGTGACTCCACCATATATAATAAGTATAAAAATTCCAAAGATAGTTGAGAGTACTTTTTTATATTGATAGAAAAAAGTGAATATCCCAGCAAGAATCAACGCAATCCCAATTGAAGGAACATACATCCAGCGTTCTCCCATGATGTCCCCTCCTTTAAAGATAAATTGAGATACTGGTATGTAAAGAATTAAAAAAATTAATGCCCCAACTCCAATAGGAGTCGTTCTGGTACGACGCAATGAAATCAGAGTGACTAAGGAAGTAAGAATACCAAGACCAGCGACTGCTCTCCAAGATGAAAAGAAATCAACTACCAATGTCACCGCTTTAAAATGATATGAAGCAGTTAGATCCATAGGGAAAATAATCTTTGATACATATATAAATAAAATTTTAAAAGCAGTGAATACATCTGTCAAAAAAGGTGCGACAACCAGTATGTTTGAGATCGGACTGATATCATCGTTTCCAAAAGAAGTCTCAGGGATGGCAATCGATCTTAGTAAAAGATACCCGAGTACAGGGACTCCAAAAAAAAGTAACCCTAGGAGTACACTTTTAATGCGTTGACCTAATGGGTGAATACCATGTTGTATTAAGTACACTAGATAGAATAACACTGGTGCAACCACTGTGAATTCTTTTGAGAAAAGTCCCAGTGTAAAAAAAAGCGTGCTCAGTAAAAACTGTTTAGGTATTACTTTACCTTCATCGTTATGACTTTTTAGGAAAAATCGCCACGAGAGAAGTATAAAAAGACCTGATAATAATTCATCTCGAGCTTTCATAAGAGCAATTGCTTCTGTGTGAATTGGTAAAAAAGCAAATAAATGTGCCGTAAATATAGCGAGGTCTTTCCTTCTAAAAAGAGTAAAAATAACGACAGCAACCATAAAAGTTACTGCGCCATTTAATAAGATACTTACTAAGTGAAAACTAAAAGGAGATAAACCTCCAGTTGCAAGATTAAGAGAAAAAGT
>JBGAUR010000046.1:0-4868 GCA_044228545.1 Minisyncoccia bacterium
CTCGAAGAAGAATTAACAATTACAATCAAGGGACGTGACTATATCCAAGGACTTCCACGTACAGCACAAATATCTACTAATGAAATAGTAAAAGCAATTGATAAGGAACTACGCACAATGATAAATGCGATAAAGGACGTTCTATCTTTAACTCCACCAGAACTTGCTGCGGACATTATCGATGATGGTATAATTATGACAGGAGGGTCATCCCAACTTCGTAACTTAGCAGATTTAATTTACCGTCGTACTGGTGTCAAAGCTTATGTTGCTGATGAACCTCTACTTTGTGTAGCTCGTGGCACAGGTGAAGCACTCAACCACTTAGACGTTTACAAAAAGACAATTATTAGTAAAAGATAAAAATGGAAAAACAAGAAGGTAAGACAGTTTTCAATAACCTTTTTCCAGACGAGCTATATCATAGTTATGTTATTGAAGGTGACCCTACTACTTTACCTTTTGAGATTTTAAAATTTTTAGAAAATAAAAATCATATAGAAAAACAAAGCACAGATACATTTATACAAATGTATGATTCCTTCACTATTGATGATAGTAAAAAGATAAAAGAATGGCACTCTGAAAAAGGGATTTCAAAAGGAAAGCATGTTTGTGTCATCGGAGCAAAATTTATTAACCATGATGCCGAACGCACTCTTCTTAAAATAATTGAAGAACCTGGAGAGCAAACACATTTTTTTATAATAATACCTAATTCCCATGTATTACTAGATACTATTCTTTCAAGAGTGCATTTAATAAAAATAAATGAATCAGAAAGCAAGATAAATATAGGAGATGTAGAAGATTTTCTTAAAAGTTCAAAAACAAAAAGAATAGATACGATTGCTACTATTATAGATGGTCATAAGGATGATGTTGGTAGTGGTGGCCTTAGATACAGTGCAATAGAATTGGTAAATAGTCTTGAGAAAATAATTTATGAAAAATGGAAAAAAGATAAAAATAGTAAAGAGCTACAATTTTCATTAGAAGAACTTAGAAAAGCACGTGATTATCTATCTCTACCAGGTTCATCTGTTAAAATGGTTTTAGAACATATTGCTCTTGTGATATAATGAATCGTCTATGAGTTATAATACATCAAATTTAAAAAGCGAATTAAAGAAAATAGAAGAATGGCTGTCTAAAGAGTATGCATCGGTTCATACAGGTAAAGCTACGCCTATGGTGCTAGATAGTATCATGGTTGAAAGCTATGGTTCTAGGATGCCAATCAAGAATGTAGCAAGTGTCAGTATTGAAGACCCAAAAACTCTTCGCATTGCACCTTGGGACAAGAACCAAATAAAAGATATAGAGAGTGCAATAATGGAAGCCAATCTAGGCCTCTCTGTTGTATCAGATAGTGATGGAGTGCGTGCAATATTTCCAATGCTTACTACTGAAAACAGGACAAAATTGGCAAAAATTTTAAAAGAGAAGCTTGAAGATGCTCGAATCAGTGTAAGAAAAATGAGACAAGAAGAAATAGATACAATAGGTGATTTACCAGAAGATGAAATGAAAAGAGCAAAAGATGATATTCAGAAATGTGTCGATGAAGCAAACAATAACCTCGAAGGAATCTTTGCTAAAAAAGAATCCGATGTGATGAATTAAATGAGTATCGTAATATTTCTAATAATTTTATTAGTGCTTGTTGTATCCCACGAATTTGGGCATTTTATTATTGCTAAAAAATCTGGGATCAGAGTAGATGAATTCTCTTTTGGTTTCCCTCCAAAACTTTTCGGTAAAAAAATTGGGGAGACGACATATAATTTTAATGCATTACCTTTTGGAGGATATGTGAAAATATTCGGTGAGAATCCTGACGAAGAATCAATGAATGGTCCTGATAGTAAAAGAAGTTTTGTAAATAAACCAAAATATATTCAAGCCCTAGTTCTTATTGGTGGAGTAGCTATGAATTTTCTAGTTGCCTGGTTACTTTTATCTGTTGGATTTATGTCTGGACTTCCGACTTCAACAGGAGCTGCACCAAAAGGTTCTATAATACAAAATCAAGCCCTAACTATCACCAATGTTCTACCTGGTTCTCCTGCGGAAAAAGCAGGGTTAAAAGCAGGGGATAAAATTTCTCATTTAAAAATAATAGGAGATGAAACCGAAACTCCTTCAACAGAGAGTGTTCAGTATTTTGTAAGAAAACATGGAGATAAAGAAATCACACTATCATTTATTCGTGGAACTGAACAAAAAGAAACAACAGTTATTCCAGAGGTAAATAAAGAGACTAAAAATGCAATGATCGGTATTAGTATGGACGTTATAGGTACTCTTAAGCTCCCATTACATAAAGCGGTGTTAGAAGGATTGAAACTCTCTTGGAACCTCGTTGTAGCTACAGTACAGGGTTTTTATACTTTGATTCATGATGGACTAAAAGGACAAGGAAACCTTTCTGCTGTTACTGGACCTATTGGTATTGTTGGAGTTGTTGGTGATGCTGCTAGTTTTGGATTTATTTACTTACTTTCATTTACCGCTTTAATTTCAATAAATCTTGCAGTTATAAATCTTATTCCATTTCCAGCACTTGATGGTGGGCGACTACTATTTCTTTTAATTGAAAAAATAAAAGGCTCACGTATCAAGCCTGTTATTGCCAATACTGCCAATATGATTGGATTTGGCCTACTTATGATTCTTATGGTTGTGATTACATATCACGATATAGTTAAATTACTTTAAAACTTTTAAAATGAGTTTCTTAATAAAAATAGTTAAACGCTTAAAGAAATATAAATATGAATTTATATTTGGTACTTTTGTGCGTGTTGTTGGAGACTTATGTACTTTATATCAAGCATATGCACTCGGATATGTTGTTACCAATGTATCAAGGGGTAATTTTGATTATAGGGATATTCTTTTGGTACTTGCTACATGGTGTTTACTTATGGTTGCTCGACAAATCTTCCTTTCAATAGCAAAGAAGCGAATATATACAATTGCAGCAAATGTTGAAATGGATGTTTTATACGAAGGACTCGACCATTTAGTAATGCTAGACTCTTCGTGGCATGAACAAGAAAATACTGGTAATAAAATCAAAAAAATCCAAAACGGGGCATCTTCTTACAATTCAATAATTCGTATCTGGGTAAATAACATAATTGAGATAATTGTAAACTTTATAGGTATTTCTGTAATCATAGGTAGTACCGATACTCGCGTAACTGGGTTCATTGTTATCTATATTGTTGTTTACTTAATTATAAATAAAATAATAATTCGAAATGTTAGAAAAACATCTTCATTAGTTAATATTGCTGAAGAAGATGCAAATGGTGTGTTATATGAAAGTGTGAATTCTATTAGAACAGTAAAACTGTTATCACTAAAAGATTATATATTAAAAAAATATAAAGAAGCCACAGACACGTTAACTACTAAATATATTAATAATATATATTGGTCGCAACTACGTATTAGAGGGGCAAATATATGGTCCCAAATAATGATAATAGGAGGAGTAGGTTTTATTGTTTATGGAATTATGCATGGTAGATATGAGGTTGGATTTATTGCTTTGTTTTATTCTTATATGGGATCAATAAGAGAGTCAGTTAGTGAGCTTATGAATATATCTGAGACTATAATTACTTCAAGACAAAAAATTGAGAGGTATGAATTATTTAAAGATATAGAAATTAATACTGAGAGTTTAGTAGGTAAATCCGATTTCCCAACTAATTGGCAAAACATAAAATTTAATAATGTTTCTTTTTCTTATAAAGATGAACCTGTACTTTCTAGTCTAAATCTCGATATAAAAAGAGGTGAAAAAATTGGCATAGTAGGTCTTTCTGGCGCGGGGAAATCTACTCTATTTAAGTTGCTTTTAAAAGAGAGAGAAGATTATAGTGGTGAGATATTTTTTGACGAATTCAAATTAAAAGATATCTCCCCACTATCTTATCGGAAGAGTATAGGAATTGTTCTGCAAGATACTGAAGTTTTTAATATGAGTTTAAAAGATAATATTGTTATTGGAGCTAAATATGACGAAGATTATTTTAATAAAGTTTTAGAAATTGCTCACATAAAAGATTTCTCAGAGAAGTTAAAAGAAGGGGTAAATACGTATGTTGGTGAAAAGGGTATAAAGCTCTCTGGAGGAGAAAGACAAAGACTTGGTATCGCCCGAGCCCTATTTAAGAAACCCGAAATTCTACTTCTTGACGAAGCTACTTCACATCTAGATTTAGAATCTGAAGCAAAAATAAAAGACTCCCTACACAAAGCATTTTCTAATGTTACGGCTATTGTAATTGCTCATAGATTAACTACTATCAAAGAAATGGACAGAATACTTTTGATCGAAGAGGGAAAAGTTGTAGAAGATGGAAACTTTCAAGAACTACATAATAAAAAAGGCAGATTCCACGATCTCTGGGAAATGCAAAAAATACTCTAATATATTTTACATTTATTAAAATGTATGATATATTAAAAATACATTTCGCCACATGGCGATTTTATTTTTAACTCGAATCATTATGCAACCAACTGAAATTAGAAACATAGCAATCATAGCTCACGTTGACCACGGTAAGACAACTCTTACGGATGAGTTGATGAAGCAATGTGGCATGAATGAAGAAGGTTTGACTATGGACTCAAATGCTCTTGAACAAGAGCGTGGTATTACTATCTACTCTAAAAATACTTCTGTAAATTATAAAGGTACTAAAATAAATATTGTTGATACACCAGGACACTCAGATTTCGGTTCTGAAGTTGAGCGTGTACTTCGTGCTATCGATTCAGTGCTTCTACTTGTAGATGCTCAAGAAGGTCCAATGCCTCAGACTCGGTTCGTTCTTAAAAAGTCA
>JBGAUR010000047.1:0-4815 GCA_044228545.1 Minisyncoccia bacterium
GTGCAAGCGATCCCGCAAGTTTGCAGTACTTAGCTCCTTACGCAGGCGCTGCAATGGGCGAATACTTTCGCGACAATAGCCAGCATGCACTTATTATTTACGATGATCTTTCAAAACATGCTGTTGCGTATCGTGAAATCTCACTTCTTCTACGTCGTCCACCAGGTCGTGAAGCTTACCCTGGAGATGTTTTCTATTTGCACTCAAGACTACTTGAACGTGCATGTCGTAAAAATCAAGACTATGGTGGTGGATCAATCACAGCGCTCCCAATTATAGAGACTCAAGCTGGAGATATTTCTGCATACATCCCAACAAACGTCATATCTATTACCGATGGACAGATCTTCCTTGAAACAGATCTTTTCTACAAAGGTGTTCGTCCTGCAGTAAACGTAGGATTCTCAGTTTCTCGTGTGGGAGGAAGTGCTCAGATTAAAGCTATGAAAAAAGTTGCAGGAACCTTAAAGCTTGATCTTGCACAATTCCGCGAACTTGAAGCTTTCTCACAATTCGGTTCAGATTTAGATGATTCTACAAAACGCCAACTTGAGCGTGGAAAAAGAGCTGTTGAAATACTTAAACAACCTCAATATTCTCCAGTTTCTACAGTTCACCAAGTTGTAATTCTTTATGCTCTTGTCAAAGGTTATACAGATGAAGTACCACTAGATAAAATAAAAGATTTTGAAAAAGGTTTGATCGAGTACACAGAACGAAATGCAAAAGATTTTTATAAAGATGTAGAAGAGAAAAAAATGTGGACAGATGAGTCAGAAGTATCACTAAAGAAATCAATTGAGGATTTCAAAAATACGTTCGTTAAATAAACATTATGGCTGGTACTAAAGAAATAAAACAAAGAATAAAAAGTGTTAAAAACACAAAGAAAATCACAAAAGCGATGGAGCTTGTGGCTGCTTCAAAGATGAAGCGTGCGGTTTCTCGTGCTCTTTCTTCTCGTCTTTATGCCAGCTATTCTTGGGATTTACTAACATCACTATCTAGTCGACTAGATGAGATATCACACCCATTCTTTATGGAACAGAAAGAAGGTAAAACTCTTCTAGTGCTTATTACTGCCAATGGTGGCCTATGTGGAGCATACAACGCTCAAGCTATCAAAAAAGCTCTTTCTATATTAAAGGGAAAAGAGGTAGATGAAGTTATCGACATAGTAACAGTAGGTAAAAAGGGTGACGTAGCAATGCGTCGGATTGGACAAAATATTATAGCCTCTTTTACTGAAATCCCAGACAATAATATTTCTTTGAGTGATATTGTACCTCTTTCAAAATTAGTTGTAGATGAATACAAAAGTTCAAATTATCAAAATATTCATGTCGTCTATACAGACTTCATTTCCGCGTTAACACAAAAAGCAAATCTAAAGAAACTCCTACCTATATCTAAAAAAGATTTAAAAGAACTAATCGAAGAGGCGGGCCATAATAAAAGAGTTAATCCAGAAGAAACAACTTCAGAAAAAATTACCGATGTGCCTTACATATTTGATGGAAACATAGACAAGCTGGTTGAATTATTAGCAGAAAAATTAGTTAGGATGCAGATATATCAGATGATACTTGAATCAAGCGCTAGTGAACAATCATCTCGAATGCTAGCAATGAAAAATGCAAGCGAAGCAGCAGGGGAAATGATAGATGACCTGACACTCGTATTTAACAAAGCTCGGCAAGCAGGCATCACCCAAGAGATATCAGAAATTAGTGCAGGTATGGCAAGTATAAGTTAAACATTATTAGAAATTATTAATTAAAATTATTATTATGAAAACAACAGGTACAATCAAAAAAATTATCGGTCCAGTAGTCGACGTAGAATTTAGCGAAAAAGTTCCAGACATTTACAGCGCACTCGTTGTAATGAACGGCGAGAAAAAAGTCGTTCTAGAAGTTGAACAACACATTGGTGGTGGAGTTGTTCGTGCTGTGGCCATGGATTCTACAGACGGCCTTGCTCGTGGTATGGAAGTCATAGACACCAATGCTCCTATTTCAGTACCTGTTGGTAAAGCAACACTTGGACGTATTTTCAACGTCTTAGGTGACACTATCGACGATGCTGGTGCACCTTCGACAGATGTACGCTCTCCAATTCACCGCAAAGCTCCTGAATTCGTCGACCAAGCAACAAAAGTTGAGATCCTTGAAACTGGTATAAAAGTTATCGATCTGATTTGTCCAGTTCTAAAAGGAGGCAAGGTTGGACTATTCGGAGGTGCAGGAGTTGGAAAAACTGTTGTTATACAAGAGCTCATACACAACATCGCATCAAATCACGGAGGATACTCAGTATTTGCTGGAGTTGGTGAGCGTACTCGTGAAGGTAATGACCTTTATCACGAAATGAAAGATTCAAAAGTTCTTGATAAAGTGGCCATGGTCTTCGGGCAGATGAATGAGCCACCAGGTGCGCGTCTTCGTGTTGCACTTTCAGGTCTTACAATGGCTGAGTACTTCCGTGATCAAGAAAACAAAGACGTTCTGTTTTTCATAGACAACATTTTTCGATTTACTCAAGCAGGCTCTGAAGTATCTGCACTTCTAGGACGTATTCCATCAGCCGTGGGTTACCAACCAACACTTGCGACAGAAATGGGAAATTTGCAGGAACGTATTACTTCAACTGATAAAGGTTCAGTTACATCTGTCCAAGCTGTTTACGTACCAGCTGACGACCTTACAGACCCAGCTCCGGCAACAACTTTCTCTCACCTCGACTCTACTGTGGTGCTAAACCGTTCACTTACAGAAATCGGTATTTACCCAGCTGTTGATCCATTAGACTCTTCATCCACAATCCTTGATCCAAATATTGTTGGTCGTGAGCACTACGATGTCGCTCGTGAAGTACAACGTGTACTACAACGTTATAAAGATTTACAAGATATCATTGCAATATTGGGTATGGAAGAATTGTCTGAGGACGATAAAGCTCTTGTTGTTCGTGCTCGTAAGATTCAGAAATTCCTTTCTCAACCATTTTTCGTTGCTGAGCAATTCACTGGTGCACCAGGTCAATACGTACCACTTGCTGAAACTATTCGATCATTTAAAGAAATCCTAGAAGGCAAACATGACGATAAACCTGAAAATGAATTTTATATGAAGGGTGCATTATAATAAATTATGGCAAAACAACTACAACTTAAAATAGTTACTCCAGAAAAACTAATCTTAGAAGATTTAGTTGAATATGTTGTTGTTCCTACTACAGAAGGAGAAATTACAATACTTCCAGATCATGTCCCACTTATAGCAACGCTTGCATCAGGTGATATTGTAGCTTATGAGGGAGGTGAACATATTCCAATGGCTGTCGTTGGTGGATTTATTGAAGTTAAAAATGTAAATGGAAATACTGAAGTAGCAGTGCTAGCAGATTTTGCTGAACATGTAGGAGATATTACCGACGAAGCTATAAATATTGCTCGTACTCGCGCAGAAGAATTGCGCAAGCAAGCAGAAAATAAGGAAGTAGTTGATTTTGAACACTTTGCAACAGAACTAGAGAGGTCGCTCACTCGTGTAAAAATCGCAGACAAATGGCGGACAAAAAAGTATAGGAAATAAAAAAACGGGGGATGTACAGTCCCTCGTTTTCAGCTCATTTTGTTAACCCATCGCCCAGGTTTTACATACTGGTAAAAATTATCCCAGGTAGAAATAAACAAGAATAAATAGAATGTGCATACAACAATTACTCTTGCCCAGCCTACTCCGGGAAAATTTATTTTGAATTCATTTGCTACGAAAGGTACACCGCTAACCAAAAAAATGGTGGCGAGTACCCCAAATCGGTAGATGAATTTCCTAAATTCAAAACTTCTGTGGCTGTAGATCATCATTATGATTACAACATGTAGGAATATTACAGCTCCTATAGCTATAGTTATTTCTCTGCCGTCGGCATCAAGCATACCGAGGAATATATATACCCAACTTGCTGGTATAACTAAGCTTAAGAAGAACATGGCGAATCTCTTAAATGCGATTTTAAATCTGTTCATATTTATAATATTAAGGGGAGTTAAAAAATATCGAAATGCTCAATTTTTAAGCACTATGATATTCTTTAACTCTGACACAATTTAAACAAACTATATCACAATTTTACAAAACGTCAACTAAAAAAGTTATTGAAAATAAGCTATATTAGTATTTATGCGAGAAGAATACAAAGTAATACTTTTCTACAAATATGTTCATATAAATGATCCTAAGAAGGAGCGTGATGCTCAATTTGAGCTTGCTAAGCGCCTTAATATGAAGGGTCGTATGATTATTGCTCACGAAGGCATAAATGGCACATTTGAGGGCACAAAAGAAGCCACTGACGAGTATGTGAAGATAATGAAAGCCGATCCTCGCTTTTTTGACATTCATTGGAAAGTTAGTAATGGTACACACGACGGTACAGCTTTCCCAAGACTTTCTGTAAAAGTCCGCAAGGAAATCGTATCACTACATTTAGGAGACGAAGCAGATATAGATCCTAATCAAATCACAGGCGTACATTTAAAGCCAGAAGAACTTAGAAAATGGTATGAAGAGGGTAGAAAATTCCACATCGTAGATATGAGAAATGACTATGAACTTCGTGTTGGAAAATTTGAAGGAACAGTTTTTCCTGATTTAAATAATTTCCGTGATCTCAAAAAAAATATTAAAAAAATTGAAAACTTAAAGGATACCACAGTACTAACTGTATGCACTGGTGGTGTTCGTTGTGAAAAAGCATCAGGGTTACTTGTTCGCGAAGGGTTCAAAGATGTCTATCAGCTCGATGGTG
>JBGAUR010000048.1:0-4380 GCA_044228545.1 Minisyncoccia bacterium
TATAAAAGAGTTGGTGAATTCATCAGGTACTTTGCAAGTATCGCAACTTACTATTGATTCATTTGAAACAGAAGACAATGTCATTGTCACAACAGTTACAAATAACGGTGAGGTTATCGAAGAAGATATTGCTAAAAAACTATTTTTATTAAATGCAGAAGTTACTCAAAATAATATAGAAATAGATACAGATAAAGTATTGATGACAGAGCAAGAAAAAGTAAATATTATTACTGGGGGTATATCTGAGAGAAATAGTGAATTCTTTGATGATGAAGTTGATAAGCTTGATAAATGGGCAGAAGATGTAAAGAAGAGTTTAGAAATTGAACTACGAAGACTTGATATTGATATCAAAGCAATGAAAACGAGCGCCAAGAAAGTTCTAAATTTAGAAGAAAAAGTAAAACTTCAAAGAGATATTAAAGATTTAGAAAAGAAAAGAAATGATATGCGGCAGAAACTCTACGCTTCTCAAGACGAGGTAGATAAAAAGAAAGAAGGACTATTGGAAAGAGTCGAAGCTCAGCTGAAACAAAAAACTACTCTCACTCATTTATTCACTATAAGATTTAAGATAATATAAAGATATGTCTAATAATAAACAAAAACTAGAGCTTACGTGGATCGGGAAAAATAATCCCGAATATGACATAGCTAATATTGAACCAAGAATTCTGGAAGAAAATCCGGAGCTTTCAAATGTTGCAAATGATCCAAATACCGAGAACATGATTATTCATGGGGACAATCTCCTTGCTCTCAAAGCCCTTCTTCCTGAATATGAAGGCAAAGTAAAGTGTATTTATATTGACCCTCCTTACAATACTGGCAATGCTTTTGAACATTATGACGATAGTGTAGAGCATAGTATATGGTTGTCACTTATGAAGCCGAGGCTTGAATTATTAAAGATGCTTTTAAGAGAAGATGGAGTTTTATATATTAATATTGACATCAGAGAGTTATCTTACCTTAAAATAGTTTGTGATGAAATATTTGGTAGAGAAAACTTTTTGACTCAAATTAATACTAAAGCAAAAGCATCTGGTGGGGTTGGGCAAGAAAGCTTTTTATTTGATTTATGTGAATACATATTAGTGTACGCAAAAAATCAGACTCTTGTTGAAAACTATGAAGCTCAGAAGGTTGAGGAACTTAAAACTGAGATGATAGACCACAACTATTCTAAATTGTTTATTTCTGAAGGTTTAGTTGAAAAAGATTTTGATATTGAAGGTGGGGTTGTGGGTAATGTTAAAGTCAACAAACATACTGATTACAATATACGTAATCTTCCTAAAAAAGATAGGACTTTGGAAAACATAGCTTTAAATTTTGATATTCTATTTCGAACAACTAATCCACAAGGTGGTCTAATGAAAAGAGTCCTTGAAAAAATATCTAAAGAAGGTTTAGTTTCAATTGATTATGTTCCATCAAAAGGAAGAAATGCTGGCAAATTAACCAGATCATATTTTTTAAACGGTTCACTTATTGTGTGGTTTAGAGATAGTGCAGAATTAAGAAAAGGCAAAGTTTATAAGTTTTTTAAAAATGATAATCTTTGGACTGATAATCTACATCAGGGAATTGCGAGTGAAGGAGATGTTGAATTCCCTCAAAGTAAAAAGCCAGAAAAATTGATTCAAAAAATACTTGGAATGTCTTCTCAGATAGGTGACATTATTCTTGATTCATTCCTTGGCTCTGGAACCACAACAGCAGTTGCTCATAAAATGAGTAGAAAATATATTGGTATTGAGATGGGAGATCACGCTTATACTCATTGTAAAACTCGTTTAGATAATGTAATAGATGGAACAGACCAAAGCGGAATTAGCAAAGCAATAGAGTGGAGAGGTGGTGGAGCATATAAGTTTTATGAACTTGCGCCAAGTTTCATTGTGAAAGATGAATTTGGGAATCCTGTAATCGATGATTTTTATAATGATGCAAAGCTTATAAAAGTAATGTGTAAATTAATGAACTTTACTTACCAGCCAAGTCAGACTGAGTATTGGAAGCATGGTATAGGGCAAGGTAAAAATTATCTTTATGTTACAACTCAGCTCTTAACAAGTGGAATGGTGCAACAAATTGCTCAGCATTTAACTGCTGGTGAATCACTCATTATTTGTCCAAAGAAATTTGAACCTGGTGCAGAAAAAATAGATAACAGAATTACTATCAAGAAAATCCCTCAATCGGTTTTAAAAGCATGTCACTTTGGTAAAAAAGAATATTTGTTACCAATAAAAGAAACAGCTATGGAAGAGGTCGAGGTTGACGAAGAATTAGAAGATAACGACTAATTATATGCAACCCTCCGAAGCAATAAAATATATTAATGGTGCAATGAGCTTGCGTGCCCCGCAAGCCAAGAGCTTGGAAATTTTTGCTAACTACTTACAATCTCCATCTGGACAAAAGGTGCTCGCTCGCATGAAAAAAAACAACCGAGGAAACACAGCAGAAATTTTAGATGAAAGTAAAGAATATTTTAGCACTATTGTAGAAACAAAAGAATTTGAAGAATTTGAACGCTCTTTTCCTGCGTATACTTTTGCGTTAGCGACTGGTGTCGGTAAAACTCGTTTGATGGGAGCTTTTGTTGCGTATTTATATCTTGTCTATAATATTCAACATTTTTTAATTGTTGCTCCAGGTCTAACTATTTATCGAAAACTTTTCGAAGATTTTAGTCGTGCTAGTAATCCAAAATATGTTTTTAAGGGTGTTCAAGAAATAAATATCAATACCGTAAAAGTTATTACGACAGATAACTATGCGCAACAACGAAATGCTTCACTTTTTCAAAATCAGATTGAAATAAATATTTTTAATATCCAGCAATTTGCTCAGCGGGATATGACGAGTGAACGTGGTATTACTAAAGCATGGGAAACCGCCGGTGAATCATATTTTGATTATCTAAAAAATCATGATGATTTAGTCGTGATACTTGACGAAGCCCATCACTATCATGCCGATGCGGCACTTGGTGCGCTTGATATTCTTGATCCTTTATTTGGACTTGAAATGACTGCCACTCCGTATATAGGTACTCAAGGCACCGGTAGAAATGCTCATCAAATAAGAATGAAAAATGTACTATATTCGTATAATCTTGGAGATGCTATTCGCGGAAAGCTTGTAAAAGATCCATGGGTTGGTACTGAGGCAGATGTTGACTTTGGCCAGTACGATCAAGAATCTATTGAAACTGACGCTCGCAAACTACAACTCGCATGTTTTTTTCATGAACGAGCAAAAAATGCACTTCTAGAATATGCTTTAGAAAACCAAAAAGAAAAAGTAAAACCAGTAATGTTGGTAGTAGCCAGGGATATCAATCATTCAAACGAATTAAAAGCTTTTATCGATAGCGATGACTTTAGAGGCGGGGAATTCAAAGGAAAAGTAATTGAAATAAATACAAGGCAGCGTGGAGAAGAAACTGACGAAAACATAGAAAAATTAATTTCGCTAGAACACCCAGATAATACTGTAGAAATTGTTATCCATGTAAATATGCTGAAAGAGGGTTGGGATGTAACAAATGTATATACCATTGCACCACTTCGCCAATCCGCTTCTTCTATTTTGACTGAACAAACTATCGGTCGTGGATTACGTTTGCCGTACGGAGAGCGAACAGGAGTTTCTTTAGTTGATAGGCTTGTAATTGTTGCTCATGAACAATATGCAGCAGTTGTTGCACTTGCTCAGAATTCTGAATTAATACAAGGGGTAGAGAAAATCAATGAAGCAGAAACGAAGGTAATAAAAACTCTTCTAGAAGTTCAACCTGTTGTGTTAGATGTTGTGCAAAAAGAAATTACTGAGAACATAGTTGTAATGCAGGAAGTACAAAAGAAAGCAGAAGAACTAGTCTTAAAGATGCCTCAGATTAATATGATGGAATCTGGTGTGCGAGAGAAGTTTGTTGAATCAAAAAAAAATGAATTGGTAAAAGAATTATCAAAAGAAACTACAAAAAATCTTACTTTCTCCGGCTTCCATAATCAGCAAGCTAGTACTCCGACAGAAATGTCTTTTGGCGCAGATACATTATTTGGATCATTTAGTAATGAAGCAAAAGACGCACTAATTAAAATCTCACAAAAATCTGGAGCTAGTATGGAAAAAAGAAATATTCCAATTCCAAGGCTTATCCTTACTCCCCATTTTGGAGAACTTGAAATAATATCATTTGACCTCGACACGAGTGTACTCAGAACATATACAAACGAAAGGGCTATTCTTGAGGAGCAATTACAAAGTGGCCGTGACAAGAATTTGTTTAATGACGATATTCCAGGTCGTCGACTGACTGAAGTGACAAGAATTACTGATTTCGGAACTCATAATAGACAA
>JBGAUR010000048.1:4390-4637 GCA_044228545.1 Minisyncoccia bacterium
TATAAACTAAAATCTGATGGATATCAGCAGTCAGATATAAAAGAACCCAAACCTTATCTTGAACAATATAATATTTCTGAGTCTTTCAGAGAAAAAATAGTTTCTTTGGATTCTCAAGTAAATACCTTTAGTGCAAAGATGCTGTATGGGCAATTTCATAAAGCATGCCATTCTAAGTATCGTTTTGATTCTTCCGATGAAGCCCGATTAGCTTATCTTCTTGACAAAGATGAAGCAGTGGAAGACT
>JBGAUR010000049.1:0-4610 GCA_044228545.1 Minisyncoccia bacterium
GGTGCTTATGCGATCTTAAACACCATAGATCCAGCACTGACAGGGAAGGATGGATTGACGGTGGATCAGGTGGAGGCACAACTTAATATTGAAGAAAAATTAGCACTTATTTCGGCTGGGTATGATATAAATTCTGACGAAATAAAAAAACTTAGTCCTGAAGAAATAAAGAAAATAAAAATTTCTTATAGTGGAAGATATAAAGCTATCAAAGACGAATACATTCCTGCTAGAGATAAAGCTCTGCCTAATGTTAGTAAAGCACTCAGATCTCTTATGACTGCACATACATATACCGAAGGATTTTACTCAGGAAGTATGTCTTACAGAACTAAGAATCCTGGTAATATTGGAAACGTTGGTAAAAATGACCAAGGTATAGCTCAAAAATCAACTTGTTATGCAACATTAGAAGATGGAATACGTAAACAATATGAACACATAAGCAACTTGGTCTCTGGTAAAAACTCTATGTATAAAATAGGTAGGAAGGTTAATGTTATTGCGAGTGCTCAAAGAACACCAGGTGAATCTTGGATTTATGATGGTAGTTTGTGGCAATATCTTTATATATACGCACCTGAGAGTCCTAAAAAAAGGGATGCTTATTTAAGTACTGTGATTTCCTACTTAGCTAGTGAAGGTATTACAATTACAAGGGACACCAAAATGAGCGAAATATATGGCAACACTACTGGTAATGTTACAAAACCAATTCCTGTAGCCTGTAATTAAGCATGGGGTACACTTATCGTTTGTGTGGTGGTTTATATGATATAATTAGTTTAGGTAAAAGGTTTATATATGCCACGTAAAACAAAAATAATTTTTATATCTGTGTTTATTTTGGTAGGTTTAGGATTTTTCTCTTACTATTTATATAACAAAAAGAATAGTGGTTCTCCTAATGAGACAAATTCTAATAGTTATGGAGTATTTGGTGGCCTTTTTAACACTAAAAAAACTTCTGAAAATAATACAACAACTAATATAATAGACGAATCCTCTAGCCAGGAGTCAGGAGACTCAGCAATAAACCAAGAGCAACCGAAAATTAGACTTCATAAACTGACAGATTTTGCTGTATCTGGGGCAGTTTTTTTTGAAGATACACGACCACTACCAATTGATGAAGTGCCAGTTAGAGGAGGAAACCAACCCGCAGAAACGCTAACAGAAACACCGCTAAAAGGAGGGGAGAAACCTTTAGATACAAAAAACAAAAACTTAACAGAAGCAAAAGCAGCTGTTCCAACAGTAGAAATTGTTCCATCTCTCCGTTATGTTGAAAAAGTAACTGGGCATATATACCAAATGTACTTAGATACAAAAACTGTTACTAAAATATCCAACTCAACGATCCCGGGAATATATGAAGCTATTTTTGACGGTAAAGCATCTTCGATTATTTACCGTTATCTTTCAAGTGATAATAAAACAGTAAGCAGTTATCTTGCTACTCTTGGAGGGTCAAAAGGTGAATTCCTTCCTTCAAATATTATAGACGTGAGTTTGTCTCCAGATAAAAATCAGATTTTTTATTTAGTAAAAAATTCAAATGGAGTTTCAGGCTCAACCAGATCATTTAGTGAAAATAAAAAAAGTCAGGTATTTGCTTCTCCTTATTCTGAATGGTTATCTCAGTGGGTTGGTCCTTCTAATATTTTTCTTACAACAAAAGCATCAAACTCGGTGAACGGTAGTTTGTTTAGTTTAAACATTACTAATGGAACTCTAAAGAAAATCTTTGGTGGAGTGCGCGGACTAACAACCCTTTCAAATAGAGACGGTACTGTTGTATTATATAGTTCTTCTAATAACTCGGGATCAGAACTAAACCTGCTGACTGTTGCTGACTATACTACTTCTAATTTAAATGTAAGCGGATTACCAGAAAAATGTGTCTGGGCTGAAGACAATATAACAATATATTGTGCAATCCCAAACAATATGATTGGCAAACAACCAGATTCTTGGTACCAAGGCCTAACTTCTTTTGAAGATACTTTTGTAAAAATAGATACTGGAACTGGAGAGGTAAGTAATGTTGCAAATGACAGCAGTTTGGATGGTCAATATCTTGACGCTACACACCTATTCTTAAACAGTAAAAATAATAGTCTTTTTTTTATTAACAAGAAAGATGGAACGCTTTGGGGTCTTGATTTAGAGTAGTGTATGAAAAAATATTCCTTTATAATAGTATTTTTATTTTTAATAAACTTTAATTTAATAGAGGCTGTTGATTCTTTTAAAATAACGGTAAAAACTAGTGATACAAAAGCTAGTGTTACTACTTCTTGTATTATTTGTACTTTTGAAGATTCAAAATACAACGGTACTGTGTCTATCTCTGACAGTGTTAGTGGTGGATATTTCCAGATGAAGAGTGTTTTTTTTGACAAAACAAAGCCGGTAACTAACGAATTTACTGGTTTAAAAAAAGACGTTATATATAAGGTGTTCGTGTCGGCAAATGGAGTTCCTTCTACAACTACAACATTTAAAATTAATACTCCGAAACCTGTTACTAACCCCACTGTTATAAAAACAGAATTAGAGAAGATACAAGAAACATACAACGAGGCGAAAATTGAGTATGAAAAAAACCCTACAGCTAAAAACCTAGAATATTTAAATACTGCAACTAAAAACCTTGAAGAAGCAAAAAAGAAATCTGGTGTTGGTAATGATAAACCAACAGAATTAAACAAAAAAGAAGAAGTGAAGGAATCAGACAGGAGTACCTATAAACTTCTTGCTCCATTACCAGGACTTCCGAGTGTAAAAACTGATAGGATAGGGGACTATTTTAATATCATATTTAACATAGCTATTGGTATATGTGGAGTATTGGCAGTTATCATGCTAATAATCCATGGGATATCATATATGACTAGTGAGTCATTTACTGAGAAAGCAGAGCTTAAAAAGAAGATTTGGGGGCCTATTGGGGGGTTATTACTTGCTCTTGGTGCTTATGCGATCTTAAACACCATAGATCCAGCACTGACAGGGAAGGATGGATTGACGGTGGATCAGGTGGAGGCGGATATTGACGGTGATCCAATTCTTTCTAACGAAAAAACAATTATCCCTTCAACAGGCGCTAAAACTTCCAAATGTCCAGAAGGGGTAGAGGAGGTGAAAACTGTAACAGTAAGATTTATAGCTTGCAAATCAATATCTCAAAGATTTAAACAAATGATAGCAGATGCTAACGCTGCTGGGTTAAAAATTTCAGGTGGAGGATTTAGGACACCCGCAGAACAAATAGCAACAAGAAGAGCAAACTGTGGGGCTGGTAATGAGTTTAATAAAAATGCTAAGTGTAACCCTACTACAGCATATCCCGGAACTTCTATGCATGAGACAGGATTAGCTTTTGACTTAAAATGTAATGGCTCACTAATTAATATAGGTACTGGTAAAAAAAATAGATTCCCTATAGTTGCTTCTACAAGAGTTTGTTTTGATTGGTTGAGTAAGAATGCTGGAAAATATGGACTGAGAAATCTACCAATAGAAAATTGGCATTGGTCAACAAACGGCCATTAGGGATTTTTGGGCTTTAAATAGATATATTACTAGGAATATATTTGATCACCACTTTTCTATTTGGTCCAAAACCCTCTGATTCTGTTTTAATATCAGGAGACCCTTCTAAGAACATATGTATAATACGTCGCTCAAAAGCGGGCATTGGATCTATTTCAATATTACTTTTAAAATAACGAGCTCTCTCTGCCATCATATGGGCAATATTTTTTAAATCATTAAAACGTTTCTTTTGATAACCATTCACGTCAATAAATATTTTTGTTGATTGATCTTCTGGTAAATCTTTTTCGATCATTTTTTGAACTAAGTGATTTAATGATCTTAAGGTTTCTCCGTCTCGGCCAATCATAAACCTTGAGTCTGGTGTTTCTATCATACACCATACCATCCCATGGTCATCTGAAAATTCACATTTAGAAATAACACAGTTTGTGTGTTTAAAGATGTCTTCGATGATTTGTTTTACTTTTTCTTGCATATTAATTAGTATTTTTACTCAATTGCCGTCTTATATACCACTCTTGAGCTATGGTGAATATATTACTTGTAATCCAATATAATGCAACAGCTGCAGAAATTTGGTAGGCGATGAAAGCTATAAATATTGGGAGGAAATATTTTATATTAAGTTGCATGCTGTCAGACATTTGTTCTTGAAATGTTTTAGGTTCATTTTTACTAACTTCTTTTCCTGATTCAGTTTTTGGTTTCATAGGGGAAGCTAGATATCCTTGTATAAATTGTGACACTCCTGCAAGTAATGCTAAAACCATACTTTTACTATGTATATCTATTAGTCCTAGGAAATTATTGTTTATATTTACTGGTACTTGTATAAAAGAGTATAGCGGCCCATTTGATAAATCTAGCCCTTGATAGAAAACGTAGTATAAAGCAAAAATTACTGGGAGTTGTAGTAATACAACTAAACACCCAGAAAATGGGTTGACTCCATACTTTTTATATAATTCGAAAGTTTTTTTTGCTTGCTCCTCTTTTTTAGGAAAATTTTTTTTGATTTCTTTTAACTCAGGTTCAATCTTTTTCAT
>JBGAUR010000004.1:0-14143 GCA_044228545.1 Minisyncoccia bacterium
AGTAGATACAAATGCTGGGTTTAATGCAAGGTTATTGTTCATTGTCACTCCTGACCCAGCAAAACTAGGAGCGGCAGTATTCCATGTATCATTATGTGTAATTAGGACATTGCTTTGAGTTTGAGCTGCCTGATTTGCTATAGAAGCAACCCCAAATCCTTGGAATATATTGTTTCGAATATAGAGTCCATTTACATTTCCATTAGGTTGAGAAGTAAAATCTAATCCGAAATTAGCAGGTTGACCAGCCTTAGCAACAAAAGTGTTGTTATATATTTGCATGTTGCTTATATATGGATTATCTCCTTGTTCACTGATGACTGTAATACCAGCAGTATTTCCACCTGATGAGTAGATATTACTAAATACATTGTTTCGGATAATATTGTCTATACTTGCACTACATCCGCCAGTTCCACAAGGGAATGTGTAGCCACCGGTATTAGTAGGGGTTCGGGTATTATATGAAATACCAACAGATTTGTTATTAATTATATTGTTTTCTATAATAACCCTCTCTGTCTTAAATTCAAGCACAAATCCACTTTCAAAATGAGTAAGGTTAGCAGGGTTATGGTCAAGAACGTTATCATGAGCCCAAAGACCGTAAGCATAATTTCCTTTGTAGATATAGTTAATATCTACAGACCCTTGAACGTAGTTATTGTTAAATTCCATCCCTTGTACATTGAAGAATTCAATAGCGAAATCCCAGTTTGGTGGAGAAAAAGGTTGTGTACTATGGAACGGTGATTTGATAAAGGTATTGTGATGAATTTTAACACCCTTTAAGAAGCCATTATCCCACATTTTTAGAGGCCAACCATTTCTCTCTGCTGGCCTAGCAGTTGTATTAAGATTGTTATGATGAATATCCATTCCATCTTGACCACCAACCATCAGACATCCTGAACCACTCCAACCAGCTGCTTCAATAATTCCAGCACAATTAGTTCCATCGTTGTTGTAGAAACTGTTACCAGTTGCAAATGGGCCATTCCAGTTAGTTGGGTTTGTGGTATCGTGACCACCAAAAACAGTCGCGCCACCAAAGAAGTTTGTAAATTTCATATCATGAACACTTACATTATTTCGTCCCATGATCCAAATACCATACCAAGTACCACTTGGATTACCAGAGGTATTGGTTTGTCCATCTAGAGTAAAGTTTGAAATACTTTGATTGCCGTTAGTACCTGGTGCTGATTGTAGTTCCATATAAATACTCCATGTCCCAGTTATAGAGGTTTTAACGATGGTATTAGTCTTACCTTCTCCTTCAATACTTACACCAGGAGCAAGATTACATGGCTGTGATTCTGTGTAAGTACCACCAGCGTTAGCTTTGATATGTATAATATCGCCAGAAGTAGTAACTGAACCACAAGCTTTTCCAAGTGTTCTCCATGGAGCAGTACTTGTCCCAGCTGCACTGTCGCTACCAGTAGTACTGATATAATACGTCGCAGCGTCAGCAAATGCTGGAGCAACAAAGAACATTAGGAAAAGGACTGAGAGAGTAAGAAATGCGCGAGATTGATAAAAATAATTCTTCATACTTTATAAATACTATAATTTTTGAGTTATAGTGGAATGAATGATAATCATTTAATTATATCAGAGACTAAGGTTAAGCAATACTATTCTTGTGGATAAGATGGAAATCAAAAAATCCCCGTTAAGGGGATTTTTTGATTCACTGCTATTAGTGAGATGTTACATTGTGAACTTCATGATGATCACTTCTTGTAAGCATACGAGCAATTATTATGATTCCTAAGATTAACAGTATTATAAGAAACCATTGGAATACTGAACTTGGCATAAATCCTCCAGAACCCGCAACTGATAAAGCTGTTAAACCATTGCCTGTTGTTACAACTGGTTTGAGTTGATTGTTGAAATCAGATGCAACATACCCATTATCAGTACTTGTGCTTGTATTTCGTACACGTGCTGCTGTAGATACTTTTGTCGTATTTGACGTAGTGTTTTTAGTAACTGTACTTGAAGTATTTGTGTTCGCATTAGGATTAATATTACTATTTGAACTGCCGTTGTTAGTATTAACATTGTAGTTATTCATAGCAACTGTCTGAGGAACAACTGGAGCATCATATGTAGTAGGAACCTTTGTAAATGCTGGTTCATTCATATTGACGCGAGGTTGTGGGTCCCAAACACCTGGAACATAAGCAAGAGCAGAACCTGCACTAAACAGGAAAGCAATCGCTAAAAAGGCTATTGAGTTTTTTGTTGTATTTATATTCATACTGGTATTATAGCATAGATATATACTATTTGTCAAGCCCCTACCCTATACTAAAAACCATTGATAAATAAGGACGTATTGGTAACTATAAATAAATATCAAAAAAGAGTATAATAGGGGTTATTAAAAAAATAATTTAATTAATCTATGAATAATCCATTCCAAAATGCAATGCTTCAGCTTGATCGAGCAACAAAGGTCAAACAGTTTCCTAAAGAATTTCTATCAAGACTCCATCAGCCAAACCGTGAAGTAAGAATTGCAATTCCTATAACTATGGATGATGGTAGTCTTTCAATTTTTGAAGGATACAGAGTTCAATACAATAATGCTCGTGGTCCATATAAGGGTGGTATAAGATATCACCAAGATACAGATATAAGCGAAGTTAAAGCACTAGCTTTTTGGATGGCTCTCAAATGTGCAATTGCAAATATTCCTATGGGTGGAGGCAAGGGTGGGATTACTGTTGACCCAAAGAAACTTTCAAAAGGAGAATTAGAAAGACTTTCCCGTGGATGGATCAAGCTTATGGCACCTGTTATTGGCCCCAAAGTTGATGTACCTGCTCCTGATGTAAATACTACACCTGAAATAATGTCATGGATGGTAGATGAATACTCTAGAATTACAGGAGATAAAACGAACGCAGTAATAACCGGAAAGCCAATTGAAGTTGGTGGATCAGAAGGTAGAGGTCCTGCTACAGGTCTCGGTGGATTTTATGTATTTGATGTAATTAGAAAAAAAATGGCAATGCCTGATTCGTGTAAAGTAGTAATTCAAGGTTTTGGTAATGTTGGTGGTAACGCTGCGCAAATACTATCTGACCATGGACATAAGATAATAGCTCTATCTGATTCTAAAGGAGCAATATTAAAAGAAGATGGGATAGATATAAAACTTCTTAATGAATATAAAAAAGAAAACGGACAAATATCAGGATTCCCTGGTTCAAAGATTATAACAAATGAAGAACTTTTACTTTTAGAATGTGATGTGCTTGTACCCGCCGCACTTGAAAACCAAATCACTGAAAGTAACGCAAAAGATATAAAAGCAAAGCTTATATTAGAACTTGCCAACGGGCCAACAACACCTGAAGGAGATGACATCCTTTACTCTCGCAACATACCTGTTATACCAGATATATTAGCAAACGCTGGAGGTGTTACGGTTTCAACATTTGAGTGGGAACAAAATCTTAAGGGTGAACACTGGACTGAAGCTGATGTGTTTACGAAGCTACAAAAAATAATGGAAGAAGAAACAGAAATAATATTTAATAAATCTAGTGAACTAAAAACTGATATTCGTCGTGCCGCATTTATAGTTGCCCTTGAACGTATAGAAAAAGCTACTATTTAAAATGAAGAAAACCCAAAATAGAAAATCGGTTAGATTGCCGAATCATATTTTGCCGATTAGATACGATCTGTCTCTTAAACCAGATCTAGAATCTTTTACTTTCGAAGGGAGGGAGGTTATTCGAATAAAAATAAATAAATTAATAAAAGATATAACCTTACACTCTAAAGATATAAAAATACACACAGCTCAAATAACTCATAATAAAAAAAGTGAGTTTGCGAAGATCTCCTACCAAGAAAAGATAGAGACAGTTAAATTGTCTTTCAAAAATAATATTCCAAAAGGTGAAGCAGATCTTGTAATTGTTTTTGAGGGTGTAATCAATGATAAGTTGAGAGGATTCTATAAAAGTACATATAGTATTGACGGAAAAACAAAACATATCGCGACTACTCAATTTGAAGCGACAGACGCGCGTCGTGCTTTCCCATGTTTTGATGAACCAGCTCAAAAAGCAATATTTGATGTATCTTTAATAATACCTGGAGAAAAAACTGCTATATCAAATACATTGCCCATAAGTATAAAAGAACATGAAGGCGGATATAAGGTGGTTAAATTCTCTCCTACACCTATAATGTCAACTTACCTACTTGCTTTTATAGTTGGTGATTTTGAATATATAGAAGGATGGACAAAAGGCAAAAAAGTAAAAGTTAGGGTTTTTACCACTAAAGGTAAAACTCACCAAGCAAAATTTGCACTCGATGTAGCCATAAAATCGCTCGAGTTTTATAATGAGTACTTTGATATACCTTACCCGCTCGATACACTAGACCTTATCGCTATTCCAGACTTTGAAAGTGCAGCTATGGAAAACTGGGGGGCTGTCACATTTAGAGAGACTGCCTTACTTGTAGACGAAGAACATACTTCCCTTTCCAATAAACAATGGGTGGCTATTGTAATTGCACATGAAATTGCTCATCAATGGTTTGGAAATTTGGTGACCATGCATTGGTGGACAGATCTGTGGCTTAACGAAGGATTTGCTTCATACATGGAAAACTTGTGTGTAGATAAGATGTTCCCTAACTGGCACATTTGGGATCTTTATTTAGCAGATCGCTACGCTGTTGCGCTTAGATTAGACTCTTTAGCAAACTCCCATCCTATTGAAGTAGAAGTTCACCACCCAAGTGAAATCAGTGAGATATTTGATATGGTTTCTTATGCAAAAGGTTCAGCGGTAATAAGAATGGTAGCTGAATATATTGGCTATGAGAAATTTAGAGACGGGCTAAGATATTATTTAAAGAAACATAGTTATAATAACACCAACACCGTAGATCTTTGGAATGCCTTTGAAAAAGTAAGTGGTAAGCCAATAAAGAAAATGATGGAAACCTGGACTAAGAAAACAGGCTACCCTATTTTATCTGTCTCAAGTAAGAATAATATTTTTGAAATAAAACAAGAAAGGTTCTTCTTGAGTCGAATTTCAGCAACAAAAAACAAAGAAAAAACTGTTTGGGATATACCACTAAAATATAAACTTGAAAAAGATTCAAAATCAATTCTTTTGAAGAAAAAAAATATAAAAATAAAAGCAAAAATCTTAGGAAAATTAAACGAAGGTGAAGGGTCTTTTGTTAGGACTAGTTACGATAAGGAAACATTAGAAACCTTAGGTAAACAAATACTATCTGGAAAAATGCCAGTAAAAGATCGACTTGGCCTTGCTCGAGATATATTTGCTATAGCTGAAGCTGGATATATAAAAACAGAAGAAGCTCTTAAATTTTCTCTTTATTATAAAAATGAAGAAGAATATATAGTATGGTCAGAACTTGCATCAGGAATAAACAGACTCTATAGACTAATTAATAACGAAAACTTTATAGATAAATATAAAACTTATGCGCTTTCTCTATTTAGTCCACTTGCAGAAAAAATGGGCTTCAATAATAAAAATAAGGAGGACCACTCAGCACCTTTCTTAAGGAATCTAGCTATTTCTAACGCAGGTGCGTATGGAGACAAAAATATAATAAAAAAATCTCAAGAAATTTTCAAAAATAGAAAGAGGAATCCGATTAGAGCTGACATACGATCAACTATCTACGGAATAATAGCCTCAAATGGTAGCAAAAAGGAATGGGAAATGTTTATAAAGATGTATAGCAACGAATCATTTCATGAAGAAAAAGAACGTTTGGGATATGCATTAACACGCCTAAAGGATAAAAAATTACTTGAGCAAACTTTAAAGTTTGCTTTATCTAAGAATGTTAGAAATCAAGATACTCCTTTTATGATTGCTCAAGTATGGCAGAACCCAGTAGGCCGAGATATTGCTTGGAAGTTCGTGAAAAAAAATTGGAAGGAAATATTAAAAAATTATGGTGAGGGTGGTTTTATATCAAGATTACTGTCTCCTCTTGAAGGGCACAAAATTACAAAAGACTTGGTAGATATTAAAAAATTCTTTAACAAAAACATCGCCCCTGGTGCAGAGAGAACTCTAGAACAAGTCTATGAACGAATAAATTCAAACATCGCTTGGTTAAAAGCTGACAAAAATTCAATAAAAAATTGGCTAGATAAAAATTACTAAATTATTTTATAAAAGTCTTTCTATGCAGTTTGGTTTGACCGTGTTTTTTTATAGCTTCATAGTGAGAACGAGTTCCATATCCAACATGATTTTCAAATCCATATTCTGGGTATTCTTTAGCATATTCATACATCAAACTATCTCTAGAAACCTTAGCAACTATTGAAGCACAGGAAATGACAGGGTGAAGCTCATCCCCTTTTATTATTGTCTCTTGGTAAATAAATTCTTCAGGTGCTTTTAACCCACCATCGAGAAAAATTTTAAAGTTATTAGCTTCCACAGCATTTGCAAAATCTTCGCGCTTTACCCTCTCTACGGGGGCTCCGAAACGACTCTGATTTTGCAAATGCTGTTTCATAACATTATCCAGTGATGTTTTTAATGCTTTTTTTATAGATGGGACTATACCTACTTTATCTATCCATTCTGCACTAACGATAGAAACGGCAAAGTCACAATTTCCTTTCTTTTTTTCATCTTTCAAAAATTCAAACCATTGCGCGCGTTGTTTTTTTGTAAGTTTTTTAGAATCTCGAAGTGGTGTATCAATTGAAATTGAATCAAAAAAATCGAACTTGCACTTAAAGGAGCATACAGCAACAGGGCCAGCAATCGGACCTCTCCCAACCTCATCTATACCAATAATATAGCTCCATTTCATAAGACAAGTATAGCAAAATATCTCATTTTTAAAGCGTATACCGTTCTGTTATAATACCCCCATGGATTCTAAGTTTATACACCTACACACACATAGCCATTACTCTCTCCTTGATGGACTATCTAAAATCGAACAAATAGTAAAAATAGCTAAAGACCACAAGATGGGAGCTGTAGCTCTTACTGACCATGGCAATATGTATGGGGCTATTGAGTTTTATAAAGAGTGTAAAAAAGCAGGCATTAAGCCGATAATTGGTTGTGAGGTGTATATGGCTGAGCGAACTCGCTTTGATAAAGAACCGGGTGTAGATAATAAAAGGTATCACCTTATACTCTTAGCTAAAAATAAAATTGGTTACAAAAACTTAATGAAGATAGTGACGAAAACAAACCTTGAGGGATATTACTATAAACCTCGCGCTGACTTTGAATTACTTCAAGAAAATAGCGAAGGTATCGTAGCCCTTTCTGGGTGTATGGGTGGCATGCTTTCAAGATCTCTACTTGCTGGGAATAATGAGAGAGCTGAGGAGTTGGTTAAAATTCATCAAGAGATTTTTGGTAAAGAAAATTATTTTATAGAAATCCAATCCCATCCTCATATAGAGCGCGATAAAGAACTAAGGGATAAACTAATAGCCCTTGCTAAAAAATTTGAGATTAAAGTAGTAGCAACTCAAGATTCACATTACCCATGCAAAGACGATCATGAAGCCCACCACACGCTCCTTCAAGTAAACACTGGAGCTGATGGTAAGGATTCGAGTAAATTTGAATTTTCAGACGACGACTTTTCTCTCATAAATGAAAAAACAGCTAAAGAATATTTTAAAGATTCTACCGATGCGGTAGAAAATACTCTATTGGTCGCTGATATGTGTGAGGACTACGACCTAGAACTTGGTCACGCATATTTCCCAGATTTTCCAATAGAAAAAGGAACAACTGCTGATGGTGTACTTAAAGACTTAGCGTATAAGGGTTTTGAATTCCGTGGACTTCCTCAATCTGATTTATATAAAGAGCGTTTAGAATACGAATTAAAAATCATAGCTCAAAAAGGATATCCTACTTATTTTCTAGTTGTTGGAGACTTATTGCGCCATGCCAGAGAAAACGGAATACTAACAAATATCAGAGGTTCAGTTGCAGGATCACTTACTACTTACCTTTTAGGTGTAACAAACGTTGATCCGCTTGAATACGAACTTCCTTTTGAAAGATTCTTAAACCCTGAGCGTCCGTCGCTTCCAGATATAGACATGGACTTTGCTGATAACAGACGCGATGAGATCATCGCATATGTAAAACAAAAATATGGAGAAGATAGAGTTGCTCAAGTTGGTACATTTGGAACCATGATGGCAAAAGGCTCAGTTCGTGATGTAGCTAGGGCACTTGGATACCCTTATAATATCGGCGATAGGATATCCACTATGATTCCACTGGGGTCTCAAGGTATGCCAATGACTATTGATCACGCAATGGAGATAGTGCCAGAACTTACAGAAGCATACAATAAAGAACCTGATACTAAAAAAATTATAGATCTAGCTCGAAAAATGGAGGGTTGCGTAAGGCACATATCAGTTCACGCAGCAGGAGTAGTTATTGCTCCAAAACCACTCTACGAATTCTCCCCTATTCAATACGACCCTAAAGGAGGTAATATCATAACTCAATACGATATGTATAGTATTGAAGATGCTGGGCTACCAAAATTTGATTTTCTTGGAATTAGAAATCTAGCTATACTTTCAGATGCCGTTAAGCTTGTGAAAACTATTCACAATAAAGATATCGACTTGGATAAAATACCTCTTGATGATAAAAAAACTTTCAGTATGCTTGCTCGTGGAGAAACGATGGGATTATTCCAATTAAATGGTTCAGGAATTACCCACTTTTTGAAAGAATTGAAGGCCAACAGCATCCACGATATAAACGCTATGGTTGCCTTATACCGTCCTGGACCAATGCAATTTATCCCTCTATATATTGAAAGAAAACATAACCCAAAATTAGTGAAGTACCTCGACCCTGCTTTAGAACCAATCCTTAAAAAGACATATGGTGTCCTAGTATACCAAGATGATCTTTTAATGATTGCTATAAAAATCGCCGGCTACAGTTGGGGTGAAGCAGACAAATTCCGCAAAGCTGTGGGTAAAAAAATTCCTGAAGAAATGGCACAGCAAAAAGATAAATTTATAAATGGTTGTGTTGAGTATAGTAAGTGGCCACTAAAAAAAGCAACAGAGCTTTGGAATCAAATAGAACCATTTGCTGCTTATGGTTTCAACAAAGCTCATTCTGCAAGTTATGGACGGGTTGCATACCAGACAGCATATATGAAAGCAAACTTCCCTGTCGAATATATGAGTGCAATCATGACAGCAGAATCGGGAGATATTGAGAAGGTCGCTGAAATAGTGCATGAATGTGAAAAAATGGGTATCAACGTACTTCCTCCAAATATAAATGAGAGTTTTGGTGGTTTTACTGTAATAGTAGGAAGTGATAAAAAAGAAGGAAGGGCTATTAGATTTGGACTGTATACAATAAAGAACCTAGGTACTGATATTGCTGACTCCATAATAGAAGAGAGGAAGCATGGTGGAAGCTTCAAAACACTCACTGATTTCTTTGAAAGGATAAATCACAAAAATTTAAACAAAAAATCAGTAGAAGCTCTAGCTTGTTCAGGTGCTATGGATGAGCTGGGTGAGAGAAATTTAATAATTGGCAACCTTGAAACACTGCTTGCTTTTAATAGAGAAATGAAGGGTGCAGAGTCACAAGATTCATTGTTTGGTGAAATTGGAGGAATAGAAACCAAATTAACTTTAGAAACAAAAACTCCAGCAACCCAAAATGAAAAACTAGCTTGGGAAAAAGATCTGCTTGGTCTATATATATCTGGTCATCCACTTGATCAATATAAAGAAAAAATTGAAAAATTTGGCACTTTAATTAAAAAAATAAAAGATGAGGTAAATATAGGTATGCCCGTTACTGTAGCATGTATTATTGATGATATTAGAATAGTCACCACAAGAAGAAATGACCAAATGGCGTTTATTAAACTATCTGATTTTAGTGGAACGACTGAGGCTGTAGTTTTTTCTAAATTATATACAACAACAAGAGATGTCTTAATTAAAGACAATATTGTAGCAATACAAGCCAAAGTTACTGAACGTAATGGCGAAAAAAGCTTAATGATAGAGAGTTTGAAGAAAATTTAGTAACAAAAAATCCCCTTTCGGGGATTTTTTGTTACACTATTTCTTCTTCGTCATTAATCATTTTCATGATTCTTATAACCTTACTAGTGTAAGTAGGTATAACGGAGTTGTACTTTTTTAGAATTTGAACAGTATTTTTACCTTCATAGTAATGAGCTGTATTCTCGTGGTTACCACCAAGGCTAGCAGAAACCTTTTCTATAGCTTCATCAACAGATTTAAAGTTGATACTGCATCCACCATATCCAAGGAAACTATTCTTGACTCTTTTACAAGCGTGGCGACCAAAAGTAGATTCTACTCCTGAAATTGCTACAAGTAAGCGCCAGTCAATATCATTTTTTTCTGCTTCTAAAACAAACTTTTTACCGTAACCTTTTAATGGTGAGTCATAAGACTCAAGTAAGGCTTCGACTTCTAGAGCACGTTCCTCTAGTATCTTATCTTCTTGCGTTGTTATCGTAGAAGATATAGACACATTGTTTTGATCGATTGTTACAGTCGTATCTGGTAGAGGACTAATCCCAGTTATAGGTGTTGTTACCGCGAGCATCGGGATAGCAACAAATGACTGCAAGAATCTTATAATTGTCTTTTTATTCATAATCAGCAGTTTTGCTCTGCCAAACCATTGTAGGGATTTCATTTACCAAAGGGAGATAGATAGACCCTTAAAGTAAAAAGCCCATATATATCATCGAATGACAACATATCTAAGGCCTGCGTATATATTATCACAAAGGAGAGATAAAGTCAATAGTTATACCATGTTTTTAAGCATCGTCAAACATAAAAAACCCTTATAAAGTAAGGGTTTTTTATGTTTTAATACTTGACATGTTAGCCTAAAATATTGTCTAATAAGCCTAAAAAACAAGGTTTTTAGAGATATTTTGACATTAGAACTTTTGTGTCTTATAAAAAAGCTTATTTTATAAGCTTTTTTATGCTTTATTACTTACCATGACAATTTTTATACTTCTTTCCAGAGCCACAATGACAAGGATCATTGCGACCTATCTTTTCAGTCTTTTTTGAAATTGAAGGTATATTAGCACTGTCATCCGAAGAGCTTAATACTAGTTCTGGCTTACCTTCACTGACTTCTATAGGTCCATTTGATTCTTCTACGTTCATAGTCTTTATAAGCGAGATAACTTGCTCCTTAAACATAGCCTCCATATCCCTAAATAATCTAAGTCCTTCTTTTTTATACTCGATTAGTGGTTCACGTTGGCCGTAGGCTCGCAAGTTTACAGAGCTTCTAGTGTATTCCATTGTCTGTAAATGCTCTACCCATAGAGTATCGGTAGTGTATAGAGATATTCTGCGAACTGTTTCGAAAAACGAAGTGTCCCCCACCTTTGCTCGTTTTTCTACTACCGTCTCTCTTAAATCAGGGTATTCCATATATAAAGTCTCTAAGAAATTCTCTATATCTTGATAGGTACCGGAGAGCATTGTTCTCCTTCGTTCATATACTACCTTTCTCTGATGGTTCATGACATTGTCGTATTCAAGTGTGTGTTTACGTGAATCAAAGTGAAAACCTTCTATCTTAGCCTGAGCACCTTCTAAAGTCTTTGATATGAAACGATTATCAATAGGTTCATCTTCAGGTATACCAAAGCGCCCCATCATAGTCTTGATACGATCAGACCCGAAGATTCTCATCAAATCATCTTCAAGTGACACGTAAAATTGAGTCTCTCCAGGATCTCCTTGACGACCTGAACGACCTCTTAATTGATTATCTATACGACGTGCTTCGTGACGCTCAGTTCCAAGAACAAACAATCCTCCAAGGTTTTTAACCTCTTCATAATGTTTTTCATCAAAAGGAACGCCTCCTAATTTAATATCAACTCCACGTCCAGCCATATTTGTCGCAACTGTAACCGCACCTAGTCGTCCAGCATTTGCTATTATTTCACCTTCTCTTTCGTGATTCTTGGCGTTAAGTACTGTATGTGGAACTCCAGCAGAAGTTAGATAAGCAGAGAGCAACTCATTTTTCTCAATTGAGACTGTACCAATCAAAACTGGTTGACCTTTTTCATTCAATTCTTTTACCTTTTTAGCTACTGCTTCGAGCTTACCCTTTTCTGTCTGATAAATAAGATCGTTGCGATCCTTTCTATTTATCGCTCTGTGAGTTGGAATAACTACTACATCGATACCATAAACCTTTAAGAACTCTTCCTTTGAAGTCTCTGCTGTTCCGGTCATTCCAGATAGCTTTTCATAAAATCTAAAATAATTCTGGAAAGTAATAGAAGCAACGGCTCGAGTTTCTCTTTCAATCTTTACACCTTCTTTAGCTTCAATAGCTTGATGAAGTCCCTCACTCCAACGTCTACCTGGTTGCAAGCGGCCAGTAAATGAATCTACTATTATGACTTCACCATCTTTAACAACATAATCTTTATTGTTCTCATATAAGGCGCGAGCTCTGACTGCAGTTTCTAAATGATGTACGTATTTAATACCTTTTTCAGTATAAATATTTGAAATACCGAGTAGATTTTCTGCTTTGGTTATACCTTGGTCAGTTAGTGATATAGCACGGAGCTTCTCATCAACTGTATAATCTTCTTCTTTCTTTAGCTGTTTAGAAATGTCCGCAAAAGTATAATATAAGTCTTCAGAGTCTTCAGCTTGTGAAGATATGATAAGAGGTGTGCGAGACTCATCAATCAAAATAGAGTCTACCTCGTCAACAATTGCATAGTTATGTCCTCTTTGAACTAACTCTCCTATTGAATTAACCAGGTTGTCACGTAGGTAATCAAAACCAAACTCGTTGTTTGTACCATAGGTTATATCGCAAGCATAGGCTTCAGTTCGTGAACATGGTCTTAGAAATTCATATAAGACTTTGAATGAACTAAGGTCTTCCTCCCCAACTTGCTCAGGAGTTTGATGAGATGGGTCAAATATGTAAGAAGTGTTTTGGGAATTTACAACTCCAACCGAAAGACCAAGCATTGAATAAACCGGCCCCATCCAAACAGCATCACGGCGTGAAAGATAGTCATTAACAGTAACAACATGTACTCCTTTTTCTGTAAGTGCATTTAAATACGCAGGTGAAGTTGCTACTAGTGTTTTTCCTTCTCCTGTTCGCATCTCAGCAATACTATTTTTATGTAATGCAATACCACCGATGAGTTGGACATCATAATGTCTTTCATTGCGAGTTCTAAACGCTGCTTCACGTACTAAAGCAAAAGCTTCTGGTAGTATGTCGTCCAATGTTTCACCTGAGGATAACCTAACCTTTAATTCAGCTGTTTTAGTAACAAAATCTTTGTCTTCTAGTTCCTTTATTTTTGGTTCAAGTTCATTGATTTTACGCACCAAAGGTTGCCACTTTTTGGTAGCTTTTTCAGGACCTCCTTCAAATAAAGTCTTTAATATACTCATAGAATGCCATTTTAGCACAAAAAGAAAATCCCCGATAGAGAGGGGATTTTCTTTTTAAAGATTAAGTGAATTACTTCTTCTTTTTCTTTGTAGCCTTTTTCTTAGCTGTTTTTTTAACTGCTTTTTTAGCTACCTTTTTCTTTGCTTTCTTTTTTGCTGCCATATATTTTAAAAAATTATTTTTAAAAGATGTATGATTTCACGACCTTATAAAAATTTTAAAAAACTTTTATAAAAAAATTAATCACACTCATACGTATATTATCTTATATATATGTGTCAACTGCAATGCTTTTTACAATAAAAGTGTGGATAACTTTTTATTTTTAATTTATAAAATATTTTGTGTAAGAAAAATATTTTCGAGCGAAGTCTTTCACAGCGCGACGGCGCGAGCAGAGCAATTTTTCAGCGGAAAAATATGCGTGCTAAGTCCGAAAAAATTTTCTGAAACAAAAAATTTCTTTGAAAATGAAAAACACCCTGCTTTGGACAAGGTGTCTTTCATATAATGGTTTGTATTTTATAAGCCGAATTCTGTATCTATCTTACGATAGATGATAGATATTTATCTAGGCCTGCCGTTGCCGTCAAGCTCAAGCG